>NZ_JAKDKW010000029.1 GCF_030453185.1 Yaniella sp.
GAAAGTTCGAATTCTTCGCCGTGGTCTTCGATTCCTCGAATCACCGCATCAGACATCGCTTTCTGAGCGTAGTCGTGGCGAATTCTTGCGGGGTCTGTCGACAGGTCTTTCAGGAAGGCGACAACCATCAAGATGAGCACCAAACTGAACGGCAGGGCGATCAGGTAGATGAGGCTCTGCAATCCGGAAAGGGCGTCTTCGCCACCGGAGAGCAGCATGACAACCGCAATGCCAAGCATGCAGAGTCCCCAGAAGACCACCAGGCTCTTCTTCGGAGCCGGGTTACCGCGGGAGGTCATCATGCCCATCACAACAGACGCTGAGTCAGCCGCTGTGATGAAGAAGATAGCCAAGACACCGATCAGGATGAACGGCATGATATTACTCAACGGCAAGGTATCAAACAGGTTGAACAGCACGGCCTCGGGTGAAGCGTCGCCGTCGAAACCCTCCACCCCGTTGATCGAATTGATGATCGAGGCTCCACCAAAGACAGTGAAGGCCAGGATCAAGATCAGGGTTGGGATGCCCATGGTGACCAGGGCGAATTCTTTAAGCGTACGTCCACGCGAAATGCGTGCGATGAAGGTACCAACAAATGGTGTCCAAGCAATCCACCAGGCCCAGTAGAACGCTGTCCACCAAGTTTGGAACTCAACTGCCTCCGGCCCCCATGACAGGGATTTCGCCATCATCGGCAGATAGTTATCGATGTAGTGCAGCAAACCGGATGGTACAAGGTTGAGCAGGTAGAGCGTCGGTCCCGCGAAGAATACGAAGAGCACCAGACCAAGGGTCAACGTGATGTTGATATTCGATAGGTACCGAACACCGCGTGAGACGCCGGAGACGGCACTAATAACGAAGCCTGCACCGAGCACACCAATAATAACGATGAGGACGTTATTTCCGATTTCACCGATACCGCTGACCAGGGTAACCCCCTGGCCGATCTGGATGGCTGAGAGACCCAGTGTGGTTGCTGTCCCGAACAGGGTGGCGATAATGGCGAAGATATCGATGAGTTTTCCAGCGAAGCCTTCGGTTTGGGATTTACCGAACAGGGACTGGAAGATCGAAGAAATCAGGGTTGGGCGACCGCGGCGGAACGTTGCATATGCCAAGGCCCCACCGACGAGCGCGTACATGCTCCAGATGTGCAGACCCCAGTGGTAGCTTGCCTGAGATACGCCCTGGTGGATCGCTTCCCGGTTAATCTCAGTATCGCCACCGGCCGATTCCTGCAAGCCATTGATGGTTTCTTGCTGATCTGCCAGGGTGTGTGGCGGCGGATCCACGAAGTAGGCCAGTGGTTCGGAAGGACCGTAGAAGAAGAGTCCAACGCCCAACCCGGCACCGAACATCATGGCGACCCACGAAAAACGCGAGAACTCTGGTTTCTCATCGTCTTTGCCCAGTTTGATTTTGCCGTATTTACCAAAGGCGACATAGAGCATCACGAACAGCCCAACACCCATGGTGAGGTTGAGCAACCAGCCCATATTTTCCATCGCCCAGGAAAAGGCGACGCTGGACACAGATGCCACGGACTCTGGACTAATCAGCCCCCACAGTACAAACGAAACGATAACCGAACCGGTCACGGCAAAGATTGTTTTATCGATGCCGAAATTGCGTTGTTTGTCGTCAATTCCCACACCGGATAGCAGCCCCGGGTGGATGTCTCCTGGATACAGGCCGAGCGCTAACGTTTTGCGGTCGGACCGTAGATCATGCACAAAGGAAGGATCCTGCGGGGATGCTTCCTTTGGACTATCAGGCTCATCGTTGTTCATAAGTCTCTCCTCGAGATCAGTGGGCGCGCTTGCAGCGCAAGAGTGCTTTCGTGTTGAAGCGCGCTCACAGCAGGCGCGCAGGCGACAAGCCATGACATATGGCTATTAGCAGGCTGACACTTTGTCCGTTTTCGTGCTGTTCCGCAGAACAAGAGCCAAGCGTATTCTCGTATGCGATAGATCTACAAGGCAGGACTTCGGACGTTCTTAACGTGCTCTGACACTGGTTTTACTTGAGCCGTGTACAAGCTCGATGTTCTACTGTACTACTCACTACCGGCAGCACTAAATCCTTACGAGGTGTTGCTGGTCTCATGTCCACGTTAATGAGCGCTTTCATACAGTCGACGTAGACAAAAATGACGCTGCACCTGCGAAGTGCAACGCCATTTTTCTTCATTTTGACGAAGGTTCTAAGGTTTTGAGGTCTTAGTCTGTTCCCGCATCGAATGCTGCGTGCAAACCAGCAGCATCCTGATCGGCATCAACATCGACGTCGGAGGCAGCGATCTTCTCGGCGCCACCAACTTCGAGTTCACCCATCAGATCAGCGGTTGGACCGGCCAGGGTACCGCGAGAAGCATACTGCTCCAGGCGGGCGCGGGAGTCGGCGATGTCCAGGTTGCGCATGGTCAGCTGACCGATACGGTCGTCTGGACCAAAGGCTGCGTCGGCAACGCGTTCCATGGACAGTTTTTCTGGGGTGTAAGACAGGTTGTCACCGGTGGTATCCAAGATGGTGTAGTCGTCACCGCGGCGCAGGCGCAGGGTGACTTCACCGGTGATGGCTGAGCCAACCCAGCGCTGGATGGATTCACGGATCATCAGCGACTGTGGATCAAACCAGCGGCCTTCGTACATCAGGCGACCCAGTCGGTAGCCGTTGATGTAGTAGTTCTCGATGGTGTCTTCGTTATGGATCGCATTGAGCAGGCGCTCGTAGGCGATGTGCAGCAGGGCCATACCCGGTGCTTCGTAGATGCCGCGGGATTTGGCTTCAATAATGCGATTTTCGATCTGGTCGGAAACACCCAGGCCGTGGCGGCCACCAATGGTGTTGGCTTCCAGGACCAGTGCGACCGGGTCGGTGTATTCGATGCCATTAATCGCAACGGGCCGACCTTCGTGGAAGCGTACGGAGACTTCTTCGGTCTGGACTTCGACGTCATCGCGCCAGGCAGCGACACCCATGATGGGCTCAACCAAATCCAGGCCGACGTTGAGGTATTCCAGGGATTTGGCTTCGTGGGTGGCGCCCCAGATATTGGCGTCAGTGGAGTACGCTTTTTCGGTGGAGTCACGGTATGGGTAGCCGCGTTCGACCAGCCACTCGGACATTTCTTGGCGACCGCCGAGCTGTTCGACGAATTCCGAGTCCAACCACGGCTTGTAAATCTGCAGGTTCGGGTTGGCCATCAGACCGTAACGGTAGAACCGCTCGATATCGTTGCCCTTGTAGGTCGAGCCGTCGCCCCAGATGTTCACGCCGTCGTCTTTCATAGCGCGAACCAACAGGGTTCCGGTCACAGCACGGCCAAGCGGCGTGGTGTTGAAGTATGTTTTGCCGGCTGATCGCACGTTAAAAGCACCGGTTTGCAAGGCAACGAAGCCTTCTTCAACCAGGGGCTTCTTCGCGTCGATGAACCGAGCGATTTCTGCACCGTACTCTTTGGCACGGTCTACTACACCGTCGATATCTGGCTCATCGTACTGGCCAATATCTGCGGTGTAGGTGCAGGGGATGGAGCCGTTCTCGCGCATCCAAGCGACGGCCACTGACGTATCGAGACCTCCCGAAAAGGCGATACCAACGCGCTCGCCGACGGGTAGGGAAGACAAAACCTTAGACATAGTCTCAAGAATAGTTCTTTAAGGTCCCGATCGCCGAATCGTTGCAGTGAACGACCTCAAAGCCTCAAGTTTTGCTGCCGGTGTCCTAGGCTTGGAACATGTCGAATTCTGCTGCCGATCAACCAAACCGCCTCATTGCCCTGCCGATAGATCAATGGGGTGTCCATGACAATCAGGCTGTTGGCATGGTCATCGGTTCCGACGATTCTGGTGAACGTTTCAATCTTGTGGCTGCAACCGAGGGCAAAGTCGGCTCGGCGGCCTTCCGAAACCGCGAGGATGCCGAAACGGCCGTCAAGATTATCAATGACACGCTGGACTCGCCGGCCACCGGACGCATGGGTGGCCCATTTGTGGTGTTCCGCAAGGGCAAGTTCAAACAGGGCATCCGGTGGGTGGGCTATGACCTCAAAGTGGTCGACGGCGAGCCCACCCCGGACACCGATACCCCGCGTGCCATTGTGTGGCTGTTGCCCGCCTCCGATGAGAAAAGTGTGGCGTTGGTAGATACCCGGGATCCGGAGAACTACCGGCCGGTAGGTTTCTTTCTCACCACCGACGATGCCAATGTCTTCATGGAGGCCATGGATGCCATTGTCGGTTCGATATCGGAACCAACTTAAGAACGGTGCCTACTCGAGCAAACTATTCTTCGTTCGCGTCGTCGTCATCACGGAATAAGAAACCTTCGGGAAGTACGCTCACCGGAATGATCACCAGATCATGAAGCTTCCAGTCGAGATCACTACAGTATTCCCTGGCTTCCTCTAACTCATCTAGCGTCGCCAGTGTTTGACCACGGGGCACCACAAAAGCTTCGGTGTGGAAAACCTGCCCCTGGTCGCGTGCACGCACTCCCGCCTCAGCAACCCAGTCGTATTCTTCCAACACTTCCTGGAGCTCGGTGAGCAGTGGATGAGGGGTGTTGTCATCTGTAGTGGTGATGCGCGCGTCAATGAGGCCAGCTAAAGAACCACGAAGATTCCTGACACCATCACGAATTATACCGATGGAGATGATAACTGCAGCGGTAGCGTCTGCCCACCAGAAGCCCGCCCCGACAAGGAGCAGTCCCCCGCCAGTAGCTAACCCGGTCATCCAGTCGGCCTTATTCATATCGGCATCGGCGTACAACATCTTGTTATGCAGCACGGGGGCAAGTTTTATTTTCATCCGACCAAGAATGACACTCGGAATCGCAACGAGTACTGATGCCACGGCCATGGGCCACCCTGCCCATACGGAGACACCGAAGATTTCCAGCATCCCGATCGGGGGATGCTCGAGGGTAACCAAGCCCATGGCCGATTCAACGAAGAGATAGAGGCCAAAGGTCAAAAGCGCCACCGCAGCGACCAGGTGCCCCACCCCGATGGCGCGATGGAATCCATAGGGATGTCTCGGCGTCGGCCGCCGGCTAATATACCGGACCGCTATGAGGAAGGCGATGGGTGGTATAAACGCTAGGCCATCTTCGATCCACGAAGCCTTCATCGCTTGAGAACTCCCTGCAAGCGAGAAAATCAGGGCTACCGTAAAAATACGAATAACCGTGCTAATCCATTCGAGCCGGACAGCCCGAGCTAATGCGTCCTGCTGCTCCTGTGGGAGGTCGTGCTGCCCGAAGTAATTGGTGTGTCGCGCTGGTTTTGAATTCACGGACGCATCTCCTCGGGCAGTTGTTGATCAACATTTTCGTTCAGCAAGAACTCTTCCAGACTCATCATGAAAGCGTTCTCCCCCATTTGGGTGGCCATCACCTGTTTGTCAGTGCTACCTGCGATCCCTTTTGACTCCGCGTACGACGTCGTGATCGCCGCATCCGATTCCCATGGAGATTTGTCGGTCAGCCCGCCGACGACGACGTCGAGTTCTTGTTCTGCCAGAAGACCGACGAGTTGCTCTTCACCACCGGCCTGCCATTCGACCTCAGCATCGATGCTTTCGGCGTAGTCCTCTAGCAATTCAACTTCGATACCGCCTGGGTTCTCTTCAGTGTTCTCGCCAGAGCTGATATCGGTCCACGGTGGCTCATGCGATATTCCTGCACGGATGGTGCCACCACTGACTCTGTTTAAGGTCCCTTCAGGGTCGGCTGGATAGTGGCCTCCACAACCGACGAGACTAAGCACCACGCCGCACAGCACTATGCACCGCCCGATGCTGCGCAACGTTGATGTGTTGTTATCCTTCATGAGCTCCCTTACGGATAGCCATCGCGGAATATTTCATTTCTTATGCTTGACCTTATGACTCTTCAGGGTGAGAAGCAACGGCCGCAAAACGTTATTCGGCCACACCCGCGCACCTGTGGTTGAGGTCTCCCTCACCCACGCATTCGACGGAGCTTTTGCTGGCTGTTGACATTAGGATCAGTGCGTTGCAAGGCTGGAGGAGTGTCAGAGTTCCCCAAAACATTCTAGGAGGAAACTATGCTGACTGCCCGTGACATCATGACTCCAAGCGCCCAATGCATTCGTGAAAATGATTCGTTGGAACAGGCTGCGCAGATGATGCGCGATCTCGACGTCGGTGCATTGCCAATTTGCGGTGAAGATAACCGCCTCAAGGGCATGCTGACCGACCGTGATATCGCGGTTCTGGCCGTTGCTGAAGGCCGTAACCCTGAAACAGTCAACGCCGGTGAGTTCGGGAAAGAAAAACCCGTAACCATCGGTGCCGACGATTCCATCGATAACGCGATTGCGACCATGAAGGAATACAAAGTACGTCGTCTACCCGTTATTGATGGCAAAGACCTCGTCGGCATGGTTGCCCAGGCTGATATCGCGCGCCACATTTCCGATGACAAGGTCGGTGACCTCGTCGAACTGATTTCGAATTAGCAACCCTCACTACTGGAGGTGTCGTCATGGCAACATGCGATACATGCGGTAACGAATACGACAAAATTTTCAAAATTACCTACGAAGAGCAGACCGGTGTGTTCGACAGTTTCGAATGCGCTATCGCCGGGATGGCCCCGGAATGCGCACACTGTGGCACCAAGATTATTGGCCACGGCGTAGAAGACGCCGAACAGATCTACTGCTGTGCCAACTGTGCACGCAAGGCCGGCCAAAAAGAAGCAACCGACCGGGTCTCCTAGGCCGACCGTAAAACAATCGGGTGATGGCACTGAGCCACCACCCGATTGTTACGTTAAAGAAGTCTAGAGCAAGTGACTATCAAGCAGCTCAGCCAACTGTTGGGGCGCTTCAAGCGGCAGTAAGTGTGCGGCGTTTTTGATGACGGCGGTCGAGCCGTTTTGTACAGCCGAAGAGATCTGCTGGGCATCGGCGACCGTGCACATCTGATCCTGGTCGCCTGCGACCGTAAACAGTGGCAGGGTGATCTCGCCCAACCGGTCTGAGGCGTCGTAATTCGCTAGTGCTTGGCACAGCGCAGCATAGGACTGGTCATCAGCATTGGCCAGTGCCTGTTTTTGGGTATCGAGTTTGCTGTAGTCGTGGAAGCTTTCGGCAACCCACAGCTGAGCCGACATTTCGACCATGGCTTCGGTTCCGGAAAACAGGACCATTTCAGATCGCTCATTCCAGGCTTCGGCCGTGCCAATTTTGGCGGCAGATGCCATTATGGCGATGCCGTCGAAGAGGTTTGCGTGTTCCAGCGCGAGTTCCAGCGCGACGAGGCCGGAGAGCGAAAGCCCTGCAAAGTAGACTTTGGATTCACCACGAATGGTGCCGGTCTGACGCAGGTTTTTGACCAGTTGTGCAATAGTTCCGGCGATTTCGGGGATCGTCACGTCTTCGTGGTGTGCGGGAGATTGTCCGTGGCCAGGCAGATCGATACCGATGACTTGGAACCGGTGGGTCAGATGCTGTGCCATTTCGGTGAAAAGCCCGTTGACGGAGGTTCCCATTCCGGGCCCCACAATAAGGGTGTCCCGAACGTCTGGATCAAAGGAACCGGATTCCGTCAGTCGGATCACGGCAATGTGCGGGTTGGCCACGTTCAATCACTCCACTCTTAGCTGATCAATAAGGCTGGTTCCTCCAGGATAGCTGCCACATCGGCCAAGAAGGCGCCCGCTTCCATCCCATCAACAATTCGATGGTCAAACGAGCCACCCAGCGTGGTAATCCAGCGGGGTTCCATCTGACCGTTGACCACCCACGGCTGCTGGCGGATGGCACCAAACGCGATGATCCCGGATTCTCCCGGATTCAAGATCGGTGTTCCGGTGTCGAGCCCTAGCACCCCGATGTTGGTGATCGTAATCGTGCCGCCGGCCAGTTCCGCAGGCTGGGTTTTACCTTCGCGCGCCCGACCGGTCAACTCTTGGATGGCTTCGGCCATCTGGAGCTGATTCATGTCGTGCGCGTTTTTAATGTTCGGTACGATCAGCCCGCGTTTCGTGGCGGCTGCCAGCCCGAGGTTCACGTAGTGGTGCAGCGAATAAGTATCCCCGTGCCAGGTGGCATTGGCCTGCGGAGTATTCAGCGCAGCCTGAGACACGGCCATCGCTAGGACCAACAGTGGAGACACCCGCACGTTTTCAAACCGCGGGTGCTTCTTCAACGTTTCGAGGTATTCCATGGTGCGGGTGGCATCCACCTGCCGGAACACCGAAATGTGTGGGGCTGAAGTATATGATTCGGTGACGGCTTTGGCTGTCGCCTTGCGGACACCGGTGACTTTGATGCTCTCCGACTCCCCTGCTGCAACGGGTGCAGTGGAGGTTGCGGTGGTCTCCGCTGTGTCAGCTTCGAGCACGGCGTGGACGTCGGCGCGTGTGACTTCCCCGTGCTGTCCTGTCGGAGTAATGGTTGTCAGATCCAGGCCGTGGTCTTTGGCCAGTTTGCGTACCGGTGGTTTGGCCAGCACTTTGGCAAACAGATCGCTTTTCTGCACCGGTTCAGCAGCGGCTTCCGGCACGGGTGCTGGCTCCGGTTCTGATGCAACAGGGGTCTCGGCCTCGGCTGGTGCGGCAGCTCTGGGGCGGCCTCTGCGGCGGCGGCGTCCCGGGGTGTCGGCTTTTGGTCCGGTGCCGACCAGTGGTGCTTGCGGTGCATCGTCGTCATCACCAGCGGTCGAGGTGACTTTGATGCCGATGAAGTTGTCGCCCACGTTGACGGTGTCGCCAACTTCGGCGTAGAGCTCTTCGACGATCCCGGCCCAGGGGCTGGGGATTTCGACCAGGGATTTCGCGGTTTCAATTTCAGCGATCACCTGGTTGACGGTCACGGTGTCGCCGGCTTTAACCATCCAGTTAGCGACGTCTGCTTCGGTGAGCCCTTCGCCTACATCGGGCAGGGTAAAGATCTTCATGTGGTCTCCTTGCGCGGCGGCCTAGTAGGTGAATGTCTCGTCGACGGCGTCCAGGATCCGATCCACCGAGGGGAGGTAATCCTGTTCTAACCGCGACGGTGGATACGGCATGTGGTAGCCGCCCACCCGCTGTACCGGGGCTTCCAGGCTCAAGAAAGCCTGTTCCATGAGCCCGGCGGAGATTTCTGCACCAAATCCGGCAAACGTTGAGGATTCGTGAATGATCACGGCGCGGCCGGTCGTTTTCACCGCATCGGCGATCGTGGTCATGTCCAGTGGCGAGAGTCCGCGGATGTCGAGCACCTGTAGGTCGTAGCCATCTTCGACGCCGGCTTCTGCTGCCGCCAGTGCGGTAGAAACCTGTGGGCCCCAGGCCAGCAGGGTGCCGTCGGTTCCGGGACGTGCTTCAACGGTGGCAAACGGGTTATCCGTTGGCACATCGAAGTCCACTTCGCCACGCACAAAGTAGTGCTTCTTGGGTTCCAGCAGCAACACGGGGTCGGCGGAATCGATCGCCGCACGGGTTACCCAGTAGGCGTCGTGGGCGTTCGAGTAGGTGACCACTTTTAACCCGGCGGTGTGCGCGAAGTAGGCTTCCGGAGATTCAGAGTGGTGTTCTACCGATCCGATACCGCCGCCGTAGGGCAGGCGGATGGTCACGGGGAATTGCTGGCTGCCTTGGAACCTGGAGTGCATTTTGGCCAGCTGGGAGACGATCTGGTCAAAGGCCGGGTAGACGAATCCGTCGAATTGAATTTCGGCAACGGGTACGAAACCCGCCTGCGCGAGTCCGATGGAGGTGCCCACGATGCCGGATTCGCCCAGTGGGGCATCGACAACGCGGTCGGAACCGAACCGGGCAGCCAGTCCTTCGGTTACCCGGTAGACGCCACCCAGGGCGCCAATGTCTTCACCTTGTAGCAGCACGCGTTCATCGGTGGCCAGTGCATCACCCAGGGCACGGTTGACGGCCTGGCCGACGGTGAGCTTTTTGGTACCGGTTGCGACCTCATCAAATACGGTGGTCATGACGCATCCTCGTCTTCCATCCAACGGTCAAATGCCACAGCCTGAGCATCCACGAGGGGGTGCTCTTCGGCGTAGACGAGGTCAAATTTTTCTCGCAGTGAGATCGTATCCGGAGCATCAACGATCTTCTCGCGCAGGTTGACGGCTAGTTGCTCGCTTTCGGCCGCGATTTCATCAAAGAACGCATCGGTGTAGTCGAAACGACGGCGCAAATACTGTTCAGTGCGCACCATCGGATCGGATTGGGCGTACTGGGATTCTTCTTCGCTGGTGCGGTATTTCGTGGGGTCGTCCGCTGTGGTGTGAGCACCCATGCGGTAGGTGTGCGCTTCCACCAGGACTGGTCCCCCGCCACGACGTGCGTGATCAACCGCGTGGTCCATCACCGCGGCCGTTGCGATCGGATCGTTGCCGTCAACCGCAAAGCCCTCAAACCCGTAGCCCTTGGCACGCTTGAACAGCGGGACCTTGGATTGGACTTCAAACGGGGTGGAAATGGCCCAGTAGTTGTTCTGGATAAAGAAGACCACCGGGGTATCAAAGGAAGCGGCAAAGACCATGGCTTCGTGAATATCGCCTTCGGTTGAGGCGCCGTCACCGAAGCAGGCTACGGCAACGCGACCTTCTTCTGCCCGGCGAGCGTCGGTCCATCCGCGCTGTTGTTGAGCGATCCCCCATCCGTAGCCGACAGCGTGTGGGACCTGGGCGGCCAGCACAACGGTGTAGGGCTGCATGTTGTAGTCGCTGGGCTTCCAGCCGGCGTGGACGGCACCGCGGAAGAAATCGAAAACTTTTTCATCGGGGATGCCGCGGCCGCGTGCCATGACATGTTCGCGATACGTCGGGAAGATCCAGTCGCGGTCTTGCAGGGCAGTGACGGCCCCGGCCTGTGCGGCTTCTTGGCCCAGGGATGGTGTCCAGAGCACCAGTTGACCCTGGCGTTGAAGGTTGACGCCTTCTTCATCAATGCGGCGGGTGTTCGCCATGAGGCGGTACATTTCGGCCACGCGCTCGTGGTCGATTGCGGTGGCGTCATCAACAAAAGCTTTGGCGCTCTCGGTGGGATCGATAAATCCATCGGCGGAAAGAACCCCGATGGCTTCTTCGGGCAGCTGATGCCCGGTCGGCGACGAGATGGTAGACATATGCACTTCTCCTGGTCAGAGATGATCGTTGGCTCTTCGGGTTATGAATCGCAACGAAATTTCCGTGATTTCTCCTCATCTTACCCAATGGTGGCGGGCTCAGGTGAGGCGAATCACAGGTATTCTACACACTCTGACTGCACAAGTGAACAGCTCGCTATACGCACTCAATGTCCACTGGTCAGGCGTGCATCTGGGCTGCGCTGTCGCGGAGATGTACGCACCTCGGCAATGCCGCGGATGCATCGTCGGTGAGCTAATCTCAACTCGCCAAACTCCTGGAATTATTCCACCATCAGTATGACTCAGCGACCGTGCTCCACGTGTGATCGAATTCACGACAGGAACTCGTTTTCTCGCGGCGTTTCGCTTGGAGCGCGGCTTTTTCGCCATAGCCACACGCAAGTTTGTAGACTCGGAAGACACAGCTGGTTTAGGCGAAAGGAAGACAGAATGACTGCTTCACAAAATGTATTGGTTGCCGGTGCCGGGTTGATTGGCCTCTGCACCGCATACTCCCTGGCACGTGCCGGACACCGCGTCACCTTGATCGACAAGGAAGAAGTCGGCGCGGGCGCAGCACGCGGCAACGCCGGTGAAATCACTCGAATTCAAGCCACCCCCATGCCCGAACCAGAGCAACTGACAGAAATCTTCAAAGGTGTGACCACTCGTCGTCACTACCTCAACATCGCACCCGTTGCGATGCCACTACTGTCGGGATTCGGCGCCGGATTCATCTACAACACCGTGCCCTCCAAGGTTCGCGAAAACACCCGCAACCTAGATCAGCTGGTACGCGGAGCATTTGCCGCCTTTGATTCCTACCACGAGGATGGCATTTCGCTCGACGGCGGCGGCTTCGGTTTCCTGAATAGCCACGTGTCCGCTGACGCCCTGCAGAAATTCCGCGACGGCCAGGTACGCCGCGCTGACCTGTTCGGCATCGAGCGTCCGGGACAGATCATGCTCGACAGTGACCTGCACGATTTCGAACCTGTGCTCGATGAGCATGTCCGTGCAGGCTTTGTTGCCAACACGGAACGCTACATTGACCCCCGCCTCTTCATCGACGAACTCCACGAGAAGCTGCTAGAACTCGACGTAGAAATCTTGGAGCACACCGAACTGGTGGGCTTGAACAACAACACCGCCACCATGCGCGGCGCCGAGGGTGAAACCGCTCGCGGCTTCGACAAAGCCATCGTGGCCACCGGTGCTTGGACCACCCCGTCGATCGAAGGGCTCTCCAGCACTCGCTCCGCGTTTGTCACCTCGGGCACCGGCTACTCCTACCACGTGAAACCCGATCGTCTACCCGGCTACCTGCTGGCATCGATCGACCGCAAAACCATTGGCGTACCGATGTCGGGCGAGCTGCGTGTTGTTGGGCTCATGGACTTCTCTTCCGAGATTCAAGAATTCTCAGCTCAGCGTGTGGAACACCTGGCCTCGCAGGCTTCGGCCTTCATCAAGGGCATCGGCGATAAGCCACGCTTTGACGAATGGACCGGCCCACGCCCGATGACCCCAAATGGTCTACCCATCATTTCCCCGACGAAGCAGCACCCGAACGTGATTGTGGCAACCGGTCACAACATGCACGGACTCTCCTTGGGCCCGGTCACCGCCGAAGTCGTCGTCTCGATGGTCGAAGGCCGCCCAGGTGTTGTCTCTGGCTCAGAAATCGACATGAAACCTTTCGCCCTGTAACCAGCCCCCGTTTTATTCGGCGAAGTCGGTAGCCACCTGAATCAACCGATCATTGGCTTCGACTTCGCCGATCGATACGCGAACACCTTCCGGCGCGAAAGCGCGTACTGATAACGCCTGCGCCCCGCAAGCATCTGCGAAGGCCTGAGATTTTTCACCCAGTGGCAGCCACACAAAATTCGCTTCGGTTGCCGGAGGGTTGTACCCCAACGCATCCAGGGCTCTCCACACACGGCGTCGTTCACCGACCACCTTTTCTGTGTTAGCCATGACTTCGTCCATATTGGACAACGACGCATAAGCTGCTTCAACGCCGACGGTTGAGGTCGGAAACGCTGACATGACGGTTCGCATAGGCGCACAAATTTGCTCCGGGGCAACCGCATAGCCCACCCGCAGATTTGCTAAACCATGAGCTTTTGAAAACGTCCGCAGTACGGCGACATTTGAAAATTCCCGGTAGAGCTCCAGATAGTTCACCACGCCGTCGTTCCGCACGAATTCAACATAGGCACCATCAATGACCACCAGGATGTGCTCTGGAACTCGTTCAATGAATTCTCGGACGGCCTGTTCCGTCAGCACGGGACCGGTTGGGTTGTTTGGTGTACACAGCACAATGATTCGCGTGCGATCGGTAATGGCCTCCAACATCGCCTCGAGATCGTGTTCACCATTATCCTGAACCGGCACCATCACATCATTGGCGCCAGCGGAGCGGATCACGATCGGGTAGGCCTCAAATGACCGCCACGGAATAATGACCTCATCTAATGCGCCGTCTTCCCCGGTTCCCGCATAGGTTTGCACCAGTGCGGTGAACACGCCCAGCGACCCTGCTCCAACGACGACATCTTCTATCGGCACATGATAGGTCTCGCCGATCAACGTACGCAGTTGGGTATACGTGGTTTCCGGATAGCGCTGCACAAGCTCCGACGTAGCGGCGGTAACTATAGCATCCGTTGCAGCTTTGATCGGCGCATACGGGTTCTCGTTTGAGGCGAGTTTATACGGCGTGAGCCCCTCGATCGCGGCAGGCGGCTTGCCTGATTGATATAGGGGCAGCTTTTTGAGCACGGGACGCGGGTACACAGCAGAAGAATCCATGACAACCAGTCTAGCGATAGCCTCCGGAGGGATGGCCCCTTGCTGAACGTTACGCCTTTCCCAGCCGGGTCATGATGGCTTGGGCGCCGCGATGCAGGGTTTCCGCAATGTGGGCTTCGTCGAGCTGTTGACGCGGATAGACCACGGCAAGGGTTGCTGGCAACTGCCCTGCGGCCATCAGCGGCACCGCCACCGAACTGACGCCGGGAATCACCTCGTCAAACGACGAGGCATGCCCATCGCGCAGCGCCTGCTCGAGATCAGCACGGGCTTTGTTCGACAATTCCAGCTCTTCAATATCAGCCCGCTGCTGGGGTGTCAGGCCGGACAGTAGGGCAATGCCGGGAGCACCACGATCGAGATGATGGCGCGTGCCCGGGTGCTGTGTCAGCGCATGTGAAGTGGTGGCCTCAACGGTCACCAGCGTGAAGCAATCCGCCCCTTGGGCCACCGCGATAAAACACGACATCCCCAGCTCATCGGCGATCTTCGTCATGATCGGCAGGCCCACGGTTTGCAGGGAGTTTTCGACGCCGCGCGCCAGGTTGGTCAAGCCAGCTGCCGGATGAATCTTCCCGGCCTCGTCGCGACGTACAAGATAATGCGCCTCCAGCGTTCGCAGGAGTCTGTATGCAGCAGAACGATGCACACCGAGCTGTTGCGCTACCTGACCGATGGACGGTGCGATATCCGCCGCACACACTAGCTCCAACAGTTCTATTCCGCGCGACAACGTCAACGAAAGACTGCCACCTGCACTATCAGACATCGCGTCTCCTCAGCAATCCGATTTGTCATCCTCGCCCCACAGTGTGTAGGCTCACACTTACTATTTCACTAATTGAACACCATGTTCGAATATAGAGCAACTTCAGTTTCTTGGAACGTTGCGAGCCGTACAGGAGTTAAGTCATGCAATTTCACCATCACGGATATGTCTCCACTCAACCGCGCGTCAAGCCAGCAGCGGGAGTCGGTCTGGATCGCCCGGATGAACTTCCAGACACCATGGACGTGATGATCGTTGGCTCCGGGCCGGCCGGCATGACCACGGCAGCCACCCTGTCGTCCTACCCGGATGTACACACACGCCTCATTGAGCGTCGCGAAGGTCGTCTTGTGCTGGGTCAGGCCGACGGCATTCAGGCTCGCTCGGTGGAAACCTTCGACTACTTTGGTTTCGCCGACGAAATCACAAACGAAGCCTACTGGCTGACTGAAATGAACTTCTGGAACCCGGATGAAAACAACCCAGAAAACATTGTGCGTACCTCACGCACCCTGGATGATCCAACCGGCATTTCCGAGTTTAAGCACCTCATCGTGAACCAGGCTCGCGTTCTGGATTACTTCGCAGAATTCGCTGAGCGTTCACCATCACGCTTGAAGCCAGACTACGGTTACGAATTCATTTCCCAGACCATAGACAACGACCACGAATACCCGATCGAGGTCACCCTCAAGATCACCGCCGGCCCGAATGCCGGCGAAACTCGCACGGTTCGTACCAGGTACCTCGTCGGTGCTGAAGGTGCGCACTCGCCGGTTCGTAAGTCCATCGGCCGCACACCAATCGGCGACAAGTCGGACCACGCCTGGGGCGTCATGGACGTGCTGGTTGAAACCGATTTCCCAGATATTCGCACGAAGTGTGCAATCCAGTCCAACGACGGTGGATCCATCCTGCTCATTCCTCGTGAAGGTGGCTACCTGGTTCGCTTCTACGTGGACCTCGGCGATGTTGACCCCAACGATGCCGGTGCGGTTCGCAAGACTCCGCTAGAGGAAATCATTCGGCATGCCAACGATATCCTGCACCCGTACACGGTAGAGGTCAAAGACGTTGCCTGGTGGTCCGTCTACGAAGTTGGTCACCGCGTGACCGATAAGTTCGATGACGTCGACGATGGCCAAGAAGCGCAGAAGAATCCACGGATCTTCGTCACCGGCGATGCATGCCACACCCACTCGGCGAAAGCCGGCCAGGGCATGAACGTTTCAATCCAGGATGGCTTCAATCTCGGGTGGAAGATCGGCCAAGTAGCTTCCGGGTATTCGGATATGTCGTTGTTGCACACGTACTCAGGTGAACGTCAGGAAGTCGCCCAGAACCTTATCGACTTTGACAAAAAATGGTCCTCACTGATGGCAGCAAAACCAGAAGATCTGCCATCCAAGGACTACGTTGCAGAGTTCTACTTGAAGACCTTCGAATTCCCAGCCGGCTTCATGACCGAGTACAAGCCGTCCGTACTGACCACAGACACAGCCCACCAGGATCTGGCCAAGGGTTACGAAATTGGCAAACGCTTCAAATCTGCCAAGGTCTCCCGCATTTCGGATACCAACCCGTTGCAGCTGGGTCACCTCCACGAGGCTGATGGTCGCTGGCGCATTTACGTCTTCGGTGACGACAAGGCTCAGACCGATGCCGCGAATAAAGCCAATAGCTTTGGCGAATGGCTCGGCACCAACGCCAACTCACCGGTCATTAAATACACCCGCGAAGGCGAAGACCTCAACAGCGTCTTTGACGCCAAGGTCATCTACCAGCAGCCAAAAGAAGAGATCGAGTTGCTCGAAACTCCACAGATCTTCCGTCCGAGTGTTGGCCCGCTGCAGCTCACCGACCTGAACAACGTGTTCGGTGTTCTAACCGATGACAGCATCTTCGAAACATTCGAGATCTCATCCGCAGGTGCAGTCGTCGTGGTTCGTCCTGACGGCTACATCTCAACTGTCCAGCCACTGGACGCAACCGATGCGATTGGTGCATTCTTCGACGGTATCTTCACACCGCAGAACTAGTTGTCACTGTTCGAAATCACCGGCGGCACCCTTTTGGGTGCCGCCGGTTTTTCGTGGCAAGATTATCCTATGCGTTTTATTCTTCGAACTATCGTGACCGCGGCATCCTTCTGGGTTGCCCTCTGGATTCTGCCCGGCATGGAGCTGACTTCAGATATCGGTGTCCCAGACACCGGTGAATCCATCGTCTCTCTGCTCATCGTCTCGGTAGTTTTTGGGCTCATCAACGGTGTCGTCCGGCCAATCGTCAGCTTCTTATCGCTGCCGATCACGTGTCTGACACTGGGACTGTTCACCCTGGTGATCAATGCTGCGATGCTGTCATTGACCGTCTGGGCCACCTCCTTTCTTCCCGTCCATGTGACCATCGACAGTTTCTTCTGGACCACCATCCTGGCGGCCCTGATTATCGCGGTGGTCTCAACCATTGTGAACCGGTTAATCTCCACCGTGGCACCAACGCACTAACCACTTTTACCGCTGCGGAGCTGTACCGGTCAGCCACTGTTCCATCGGCCTGGCCCCGATGATGCTCTGTGGTTTTGTCCGGCCAGCCTCAACCCCGTGAGCCGGACCGTTCGGATGTCGGGTGGGCGGAACCTTTTGACGGTCCAGATGAAATTGCTGGACTGCCACGGGACCGCCCATTTTTTGTTCAATCTTGCCCAGCGGAATCTCGGTCGCGTGCTGAACTTCCGGGTCTTCTAACGCTTTGGACAACTGCCCGTTGATGAGCCCCAGATTGTGTTCTGCCCCGAAGATCCCAGCATCGATTTCTTCATCCGGATACCCTTCAACTTCAATGGTCGTTCGATTGAGCCGACCCTCATTACTCGCCCCGGTCAACGCCGGAACCTTGTCATGCTCATGCTCCACGTGGACGAGATTTGTGCTCATATCATCCGTGCTTCGATGACCCGTATACGCTGCAACCGTCAGCACATCGGAGACCTCGTACTTGGCCCTAACTTTCTGACCTAGGCCCACGTTCATGGCGTGGGCCCCACCCTGGCTATAGCCCATCGGGATAACGGTCGCTCCTACTGGAACCCCCGCTTGTTCCAAGATGTCGAGCGTGGTGTTTTCTACATGCGGTGAGTCTGCTGCCGAAGACTCGACGAAACCGGCAATCCCAAAGGCTGCGTTGTCCGCGAGTGCACCCAGCACCCCGCCATCTTCACCCACCGGAGTGGTGCCTGGATAGATCACCGCATAGGCATCGGTACCGTTCTGCTGTTGGATCTTCGCGACCGTCACGGTGTCATGGTCGTAACCATATTCCTGGAGCAAGTTCATCGATTTCAGCGACCCGTCGCCGCTAATCGCTTCTCGTGTTTGCCAGCCGTTCTCATCTGGATCCTGGGTGATATTTGTCGTGTCGTATGGCGCCATCTTCAGCAGTCCGAAATGGCCCAGCGCGTGAGCCAAGGTCCCGATGGTGCGTTGTGTTGGTGGGACATCCCAGAGGTTTTCGTCGAAACCCGACATCCAACCGATCGTATTACCGGCCACGTATTTTGACCCGGGAACCATCGTATCCAGGGTCGTAAACGCTGACTCTATCGAAGTCCACGCCGCACCTGTGGTGCCGCGAATCGCTATCTCGTAGACGTCGTTGGGGACATTGGCATCGGTGGTGACTCCAACAATGCTCATCGCTAACGCCAACGGGGTGAACGCCACATCGACTGCCCTGGTGATCTGCTGTTCGGCTTCCAGATACGAATTCACCGCGAAATCCACGCCAGTTCGTAGCGCTTCCACCTCGGCTCGCATGGTCAACAGGCCGGTCGAGATCGCCACCGTATTGGCTCCGATCAACGGCCCCTGCGGCGTCATGATCGTAATTCCGGCCAACAGCCCGCCGGCGACGGTGGCTTCGCCGGCTAACCGCATGGACTGATCGGTCGCCTCTTGTAAATGCCCCACACCCAGCGCCAACTCATCGAGATTGGCCCGCCAGTGGGTTGGGCCGCCGGTGACTTTAGCACTCATGCGCACATCCCGGCCACCGCTGTGCCGGCAGTCGAGCCCACTGCGCTCCGTGCCGCCGCCAGCAAGGTTTGCAAACTAGCGATCATAATGCGCAGCTCATCGATCCCCTGGCCGGCCAGCGTTGCCGTTTGCATAGAAGTTTCACGTAGCTTGTGCGCATGTTCCTGCCGGGTCCCCACTGCTTCGCGAAACGCGTTGCCCGCCGGTGAGTGCCACTCCAACTGCACTGTGGCCGCTAATTTGTCATGCACCTGTTCGATTCCAGCGCTCACCTCGCGCAATTTTGCCACCAGCTGTTCCAGCACCTCAATCTGTGAGGCCAACATATTCAAGCCGGTTTCAGCGATCGAGGGACTCGTGACAAACTGCTGCACCGCACTCGAAGCCATGTCGCAAGCACCATCGGACACCAGGCTGATACCGGCACCGATCTCGGCCGGGCTGGGGATTACCACCGACATCATCGCATTCTCCTTCTGTGGTCACGTCCGAAACATTGGGCTCAGACTAAAACCACAGACACCACGGCAGATGCGCGATGGTCGGTTTGTGGAGAAGTTGGATGGGCAGCTGCAGCTGTGGATATGGCCGCCCAGCAGGCGAATGGGCCGTCACGGCTGCGACATTGTTCCGTAGCTTGGGTTTCCGGTGGCAGAATAAGACCATGACTGAAAATTTGCGTGTTCGATTGGCCGATACTGATATTCCTCTAGGACCCCTCGATGGTCGCTACCGCGGTTACGTTGCGGATTTGGTGGACCACCTCTCCGAGGCGGCGCTCAACCGCAACCGCGTCCACGTCGAAGTGGAGTGGTTTATTCATTTGGCCGACGGCCAGGTCGTCCCCGGCCTACAGCGCCTCACCGATGCGCAGCGTGATGGGTTGCGCGCCATCGTTACCGAATTCGACGAAGCCTCAATTTCGGAATTGGCCGAGACCGAAGCCATCACCGTCCACGATGTCAAAGCCGTTGAATACTTCATCGCCAACCGCCTCGACGCTCTGGGACTGGGCCATTTGGGCTCGCTCGTGCATTTCGCCTGTACGTCCGAGGACATCAACAACCTGTCCTATGCCCTTGGCGTGCGCGATGCGATCACCGATGTGTGGCTCCCTGCTGCCCAGAAGATGGTGGATGCCATCGCCACCACTGCCAACACCGCCGTAGAGACCCCAATGTTGTCTCGCACTCACGGCCAGCCGGCTACTCCGACCACGTTGGGCAAAGAACTCGCGGTCTTCGTGCACCGTTTGAACCGTCAGCTGCACCGCATCGCCAACCAGCAATACATGGGCAAAATCAATGGTGCCACCGGTACTTATGCCGCCCATGTTGCAGCAGTGCCACACGCTAACTGGCCGGTTATTGCTCAAGACTTCGTTGAAGGTCTAGGCCTGACATTCAACCCGCTGACCACCCAGATTGAAAACCACGACTGGATGTCAGAACTCTACGACGACGTCGCACGGTTCAACCAAATTCTGCACGGTTTTTGCGTGGACGTGTGGAGCTACATTTCCATCGGCTACTTCGCGCAGATCCCGGTCGAAGGTGCCACCGGCTCCTCAACGATGCCGCATAAGGTCAACCCCATCCGCTTCGAAAATGCCGAGGCCAACCTGGAATTGTCGAACGCCCTGCTGAACTCGCTGGGTTCCACACTCATCGAATCACGCTGGCAGCGCGACCTGACTGACTCGACATCACAGCGCAATATTGGCGTTGCCTTTGGCCACTCGATTCTGGCCATGAACAACGTCACCCGCGGTATGGGTCAGCTCGATGTTGCGGAAGACGCCCTAGCCGCCGATTTAGAAACCAACTGGGAAGTCCTGGGCGAAGCAATTCAAACCGTGATGCGTGCAGAATCCATCGCCGGAACCGAGGGCATGGACAACCCCTATGAGCGCCTCAAGGACCTGACTCGAGGCCAGCGGGTAGATGCTGAACGGATGCGTGAATTCGTCGGCGAGCTCGGGCTGTCCGACGCCGCAGAACAGCGCCTCAAGGACCTGACACCGCAGACCTACACCGGTCTGGCCTCCGACCTTGCTCGGGAGCACCTCGACTACTAGGACTCACGTCTAACACAGAACTCCGGGATGCCCACTGGGCGTCCCGGAGTTCTTTGGTGTGAGTGGGAAGTGCCTTTGCAGGCAACGTTTTGAAGCTGGCTTAGCCAGTAGCGCCCGGGCTCAGGGCTGAGTGCGCAAACTCGGTAGAGACATTGATATTGACCATCGCAACCCCGGTGCCTTGCGCAAGCCATTGGGTAAACACTTCGAGGTCTTCCATAGTGTTCACTGTGATGCCGGTAGCACCCATCGCTTCACCAATCGCCGCGAAATCTAGTTGTGGCAAATACATGGCAGTTGGATCGGCTCCGAGCACCGCGTACTGGTGAATCTCGGCACCATAGGCGGCGTCATTGATAATCACAACGGCACCGTGCTCCGTGGTTTCAATAAACGTGGCCAAATCAGCCAGCGCCATTTGTCCGCCGCCGTCACCGGAGACACAGACCGTGAATTTCTCCGGACTACCCACCGAGGCACCAACGGCAGAGCCAAAGCCGAGACCAATCGACTGGAAGGCTGTCCCGACGCCGATAAATGACGCCGGATCAGGGATCTCGACGCGTTCGGCAATCCACGCCATGAAATGTCCGCCGTCCACCACAATCTGGCGGTTACTCGGCAGGATGGTGTTCAGTTCGGCGGCCACATGCCGGGGGTTTAGGCGACCGTCGCTACCGTAGCGGGGTTCCTGGTCGATGGTGTCATGGTCGACCAAGTCGACTAGTTCGTCGCGATAGGTTGAGGATTTCGGGTGCCTTTTTTCCACGGCTGCCAGCAAGCGCGGCAGCACATCGGTGAGATCCCCAAAGACGGTATTGGCCTGGGGTAGTGAGAGGTTCCAGCGGTCGTTCAGATCCACACGGTGGATGTTGTCGGTGCCAAACAATTGGCCCTTACGGGTTTGGAAGTTGTTGCTGGTGGCCCCCAAAATGAGGACCATGTCTGCGGCACGCACGGCGGGCAGACGGTCTTCGGGCGTAAAGCCGCCGGCCGTTCCCAGAGTATGCGGGGACCCGGTGACGTTGGAGGCGGTCAGCGAGTGCATAAAGACAGCACCAACGGCGTCACCAATTTCCCGTGCCATCGGACCGGTTTGGGTACGGACGACTCCCCCGCCGGTCAAAATCAGTGGTCGTTCGGCCGCCACGAGCGTGCCGGCCAAAGCCTCGATCTGCGCGTCATGTACTTTTGGCCCTTCGATGGGCTCATATGATGGCGACGCAGGTTCAGCCGTAACTGCGGCAGCAGTGAGATCATGGGGCACCATCACCACCACGGGCTCTTGCCCGTCGGCAGCCATATCAAACGCTCGGTTGGTGAGCTCAGCTGCATTGTCCTCACCGATGGTGAGCATGGGGATGTTGAGTCCGGCTGTTACGGTCTGCTGGTCAATGTCGAATGGACGACGACCGGTAGTTGGCGCCTCCCCCACGACGACGACCATGGGGATGCGAGCCAGCTGAGCTTCAGCCAGGCCGGTTACCATGTTGGTAAAGCCGGCACCGTAGGTTGCGGTGGCCACAGCCAGCTTTCCGGTAGCGCGGTAGTACGCGTCGGACGCAGTAACGGCCGCGACCTCGTGACGCACAGTAGTGAAAGGGAATTTCGCAGAGGTCAGTGTAGAGATCAGGTCAACGTTGCCGTTGCCTATCAAGCCGAAGACCATGTCAACCCGTTGCGTGATGACGCTTGCGATCACATCTGCCACTGTTTTGTGCTGTACCGGCGACTGCACCATATTTTTCCTCCCGACAAGTTATACTGTGAACACACTCACTCAGCACAGCAGAAAGTTCAACTGTGAAAAAATAAGTTGAGCATAGTGCGCACCTCACACCATCCGGAAGGACATAATGGCAAGCTCAGACCAGAAGCGTGGACTGGACGGCCTGGACGCCAGGCTCCTACTCGAACTCATAGAACAGCCGGATGCAACCACCGTTGCCCTGGCGCAGCGACTCTCGGTTTCGCGAAATACCATCCAGGCCAGACTGCAAAAACTCAGCCAGGGAACCCTCGAATCGTTTCAACGCCGCGTCTCGCCGCGCACAATGGGGTATGACGTCGAGGCCTTCATGAACGCCTCGATTCGGCAAGGCTACGACAGGGAGACCATGAAAACCCTGGCAGAAATCCCAGAGGTGTTGGAAATCTTTGCGACGACCGGCGACGCTGATCTCCGCCTCACCGTCACGGCACGTTCCACCGACGACCTCTACCGGGTGAACCGGTTGATCCTAGATATCCCTGACATCGTTCGGACCTCGACATCGGTGGTATTGCGCGAGTTCTTGGCCTATCGCACGAAGCCGCTGTTGGAGCGCATCGTCGAGTAGGGCGACGCAGGATTATTCGTCGTCGAGGAGAAACGCCCCGCGGTTGGTCAGGGCGTAGATGAGGTCATCTTGGGTGACGATGGCTTCACTGCGCATCACAGCGGCCTTGGCTGCTGATCGAGCAGCGATGGTGAGCTCGGCTTGTGAGAGACCGCCGAAGTATTGCTCATAGATATCAACTTCGTTCATCACCGGAGCTGGTGCACGATCGCCCAGTTCACTGCGAATAATGCGCATCGCTTCTGTCGGGGTGGGCAGTGAGAAGTTCAGCACGGTATCGAAATGCCGGAACATCGATCGGTCCAATACCCCGCGGCGGTTCGTTGCGGCAATTGCCAACGAGCCCTTCCCCAGTACCTCGACAAACAGCAGGAACGCCTTGAATACTCGACGAATCATGCCCGACGAGGTGTCGTCGCCGATGGTATCGAACACGTCGAACAGGTAGACAGCCCGGCGTCGGGCCAGCCGGTCAAAGACTTCGCGTAGCGACGGAACATCTTCTTCGGCGGAATACACGTTGAGCAAATTATCCAAGTAGACCGTGACCAACGGTATCCCCATTTGCGAGGCGATCACCTCGGCGGTGGCCGTCTTGCCGGTACCGGCGGGCCCCTCCATCAACAGACGGTGGGCCGGTGTAAAACCGAAATCACGAAGTAATGCGGCGTGCTCATGCTCTTCGAGCACGTGGCGAACGCGTTCGATGAGTTCGAATGAAATCGTCAGCTCATCGAATTTCGCGTCGGGTCGTGACACCTGAATGAATTCTGCGAGATCGGAGTCGATGTCGACGCCCAGATCATCTTCTTCAACCGTCTGGAGCTCCACGGCCTCTCCGCGGGCATGTTCAATCGCCTCGCGAATTTCTGACGCAGCGTTACGCCGTCCTTCAGTGAGCTCTCGGTGCGCGACATCTAACGCGACCGCATAAAAACCGTCTTCATCGCCTGCGGCGTGATTCGCCACCATAGCAGCTATGTCGTGGCTTAAACCTGACATTGTTTGTATCAAATCCTTGGAAAACTCAATCGGTGCGATACTACCATCAACTATAGTTATAGTGCCGACCACTTTGGAAAGGTGCCATGGGCTTCGTAAGCATAGCAGCACTGGTCGGCCTCGCATTTCTTGATGCGTCCACGCTCTCGACCTTGCTGATCCCCTTATGGCTGTTGGCCCGCCCAGGAGCATTTCAGCCCCGCAGGCTCGTCACGTACCTGACCGTCACCGCTGGAACATATTTCTTACTCGGTTTCGCCGTCCTCGTCGTAGCCCACCAGTTCATTGATGCATACTTAGCAACCCTGCAGAGTCCGCTCGCCGGTCAGGTTGCCATAGGGCTCGGCGCGGTGGTGATTGTCATGGGCATTATTGGCCTGCTAAGGAGCCGGCGCGAAGCTCAGCCCGGTACCTCCGCCATGACTCGATTGCGTGACCGAGCCCTGGAATCTCGCACCTCGGTGGCCACGCTGGCGTTTTCCGCCATTGTGATTGAAGTAGCCACCATGTGGCCCTACCTGGTGGGCATCAGTCTGATCGCAGCCAATGGGCCGGGCCTACCGCTGGATATCTTCTGGTTGGCGTTGTACAACGTGATCATGGTGCTGCCTGCAAGCATCCTTACCTGGGCACGCACCAAGTACCCAGAACAGACTGGCCTCTTACTGTCGAAAACCCGCGAAACCATGACCTCTGCCGGATCCAACTTCACTGCTTGGCTGGCCATCCTGATCGGTGCCTGGATCATCATCGCCCAACTGCTCTAACAAACTACACTGAACACCATGTCTTCAGAACCCGTCGATCACACCCTGCCAGCTCCGCCATCTGGTCCTGCAATTCCATGGCGCCAGGTGACCTTGTTTATCATCGTCACCTTTGCACTGACCTGGCTGGTCGTCTTGCCGCTCTATTTCATCGACGAGCCGCGACTCTTCCAAACTTTATATCTGCCCATCGCGCTGCTCATGATGGGCATCCCAGCATTTGTCTCGTGGGGCATCGTGTGCAAAACGCAACCGAAAGGTCAGCGCGCTGCCGCGCTAGGATTCAGCCGCCCACGCCCCGTCGGGAAATTTCTAGGGTATCTAGGGTTGGCCTTCATCATTCCGATCGGCATCGTCCTACTCAGCCTGCCGATCGCTGCAGCACTGGGGCTCTATACCCCTGATCTCGCAAATTTCTCTGGGCTACAGCAAGTGTTTGAGGAGGCAGGTGCCGGCAGCATGCCGGTTGAAATGATGCTGCTGAGCCAGATCGTCAATGTCGTCATCGCAGCGTGGGTGTTGAACGTGCTCCCAGCGCTAGGTGAAGAAATCGGTTGGCGCGGCTGGCTGACACCGCAGCTACTCCCGCTCGGTGCCATCCCGACAATCGCCATCACCGGTGTGATCTGGGGTCTCTGGCACACACCGCTGATCCTCTTGGGCCATAATTACCCGCACCTACCGGGCTGGCAGGCCGTAATATTCATGGTCGTGTTCTGCATACTCATCGGTGGCATCTTGGCTTGGCTGAGCATCCGTACTCGATCAGTGTGGCCCGCAGCTCTCGGGCATTCCACGATCAACGCCATCGGGGGCCTGCCACTGATCTTTTCTGCAGACACGACCTTTGATACCGCACACGTTGGCATCACCGGGACCACCGGATGGATTGTGACCGGTATCGTCCTGGTCGTGTTGCTGGTGTTGAAATCTTTCAAACCAGCGCCAGTGCCTGCCGTGGATCCGCGTGCTGCGTGGCCCTCTGACTACTTGCCGTCGAATACCTCCGGCCCTCAGTAACAGCTCGCGCAATCCTACGGGGCAAAAACGACCGGGTGCATGAACCAAGAGACAAGCTCGATGCTCATCAGCTCAATTCATGGATCTCGCGTTTAGAAACGTCTTGCGACAGCACCAACGAGATGAGGCTGATCGCGGTGAAGCTCATCCACAAGATAGCTACAAGGTGCAGCGAGCCACCGCCGGCAGCAGCCAACGCGGTAGCCATCATCGGGGTGAATCCGGCGCCCAATACTGCTGCCATCTGATACCCGATGGACGCCCCTGAGTAGCGGACGTGTGTTGGGAAGAGTTCACCAGCATAGGCTCCGTATGGGCCGGCAGTGAAGCCTTGTACCAGTGAGAGTCCAAGAATGATCGCGACCATGAAGGCCATGGCTGATCCCATCTCCAACAACCACATCACCGGGAATGCAAGGACGATCCCCACGATGTTTCCCCAGATGAGGACGCGACGGCGACCCAGACGATCCGACAGACGTGATGCAATCACAATGAAAACAATGGTGAAGACACCACCCAGCGCCTTCATGTTGAGCACATCGGATTGCTGCAGGACAGCTTGCTGCACGGCGTACGAGATTGCCC
>NZ_JAKDKW010000030.1 GCF_030453185.1 Yaniella sp.
AAGGATTGCCCCGCACCCGAGACTGGGTGCTCTGGGCAGTGCAACAGGCTCTGATCTTCCCACTCCTGGCCCGATGCTATGCAAAAGCAAAACGCCGAGGTATTGGAAACGTGTCCAATACCCCGGCGTCGTAATTAAAGTGTTCGAAGCGACTTAGCGAGCGGCTGTGCCCTCGGTGTAGTCGTCGTCGGTTTCTGCTAACCAGGAGAACATCTTGCGAAGTTCGCGACCGGGAACCACCCGAGAACCGAACACGCGCAACGGACACGACGTGATTTCAATTCAACATTGGAACACGCCGTGGTTGTGACGGCTTTTGTTAGGAAGCAGCCATATCGTCCACGCTTCGTGTCAGGGCAGCTGCGGCACGTTCCGCAATCATGATCGTCGGCGCATTGGTGTTACCGGTTGGGATGAGAGGCATGACCGAAGCATCGGCAATCCGAACACCGTCCAGCCCATGAACTCTAAAAGTAACGGGATCGACAACAGCTGACTCGTCTTGGCCCATTCGGCAAGTACCAACTTGGTGATGGTAGGTCACCACAGACCCGCGCACATAGTCTTCCAGATCTTCGTCCGCCACATCTGGGCCGGGAAATATTTCTTTCGGCTCCCATCCTGCCAACGCCTCAGCGCGTCCAATTTCGCGACATTGCTTTACGGAAGCTACAAGCGCGTCCACGTCTTGCTGCTCGGATAATACATTTGGATCAATCAGTAAAGGGTCTTCAGGGTTTGGCCCACTGAGTCTAACTTCCCCGCGGCTTTGGGGCCGAACCAGTCCTCCCTGGAGTGTGAAGCCGTTGTCCGGGCCTGATTGAATATTCGGCGCAGAATCCTGGGCATACATCGGAACTGAGAAAAAGAGCGGCTGGGTGTCCGCAACAGGTAAGTCAGGTCTGGATTTCCAGAACAAGTGCACCTCTGCCGGGGCAACCTCTCCCGTAGGAACAGGTTGAGCATTGGTGGTAAAAATGACGGGAGAAAGCCAGTGGTCTTGCAGGTTTTTGCCGACCTCAGCCAGATCATGGACCACCTCTATGCCAACCTCTCTCAAATCTGCAGATGGCCCCACACCACTTCGCAACAAGAGTTCTGGTGATGCTAAAGCTCCGGCGGTGAGGACCACTTCATTGGCTTGGAGCCGCGCTATTCGACCGCGGTGGTCAATTTCCACCCCAGTCACGTTATTACCGTCCTCGATAAGAAGTCTCCGAGCGTGCGCAGCGGTGAGAACCGTAAGATGGGGGTCACCCAGAATCGGTTTGAGATATGCGCGCCAAGTATTGAGCCTCTTGCCGTCGCGCACATTAAGTTGAATGCGAGACACGCCCTCCACATCGCCCGAATTGTAGTCCTCGTTATACGTCAGATTAGTCTGTTCAGCTGCTGCGACCATGTCTTCTTGGATAGAATTCCGCGAGTAATTGATCCGCACATCCATTGGACCGTGCTGGCCACGGGTCTGACTCATGTCACCGTCATAGTTCTCAATCTCCCGAAAAACCGGCCATACCTCATCCCAAGACCAGCCGGGGCAGCCCAGCTCAACCCACTGTTGATAGTCCCAGGCAGCACCACGCACCCAAATCACCGCGTTGAGTGCATTAGATCCGCCAAGCACCTTGCCTCGCGGTAAGTGAATCTTACGATTCATGGCGCCCGGTTGCGGCGTCGTGTAATAGTCCCAATCCTGCTCGCTGTGCCATAGAAGGCCAAGATCATTCAGATGATCTATGTTCGGGTTGGTCTCGTCGTCCCCCGCCTCGACAACACAGACACGTTTACCTGCATCAACAAGCCTTCGGGCAAGAACACAGCCGGCAGATCCGGCACCCACAACGATGTAATCAAACGTTTCAGTGGGGGTTTCAGTGGGGAAAAATGCTGACTTATTAGAGGCCATGATTGGCTCCTCTCGTATGGGCGACGCAATTCACAGCTCACAACCCTAGTGACATGTCACACAAATAGGGGCCGAGGGGTTGGAATATGCACACAGAGCCAAACGCTGGCAGCACTTGCGCACGGAACGTCAAGACCACTTCAAAAAACTCGAACGCTAGAAAGAACTCAGGGTGACCAGTAGCATAGTATCGCGGTTGCGACACTAAGGCAGTCCAGGAGGCATGATGACAGACGAGCAGGCAGTAGCACGAAATTTCGACGAGTGGGGCGCACTCGTTTCTACATCGTTCGTTCCATTAAATGCTGAGCCGGTACGCTCAGGGGCCTTCTCTGGCAGAATAGTTGGACAACGGCTCGGAGATCTGGTGATGACCAGAATCGCCGCATCACCCCATGCAGTGCTTCGATCCTCCGAAAGCATCTCCAGTGATGATAACCCACACTATAAGCTCAGTTTCCAACGGACTGGCTACGGCCTACTTATGCAAGATGGCAGGGAGGTTGTCATTGGACCGGGCCAGTTTGCGATCTACGATACGTCTCGCCCTTATATTTTGGCATTTGACAAGACATTCGCCACCGATGTGTTGATGTTTCCTCGTGGACGGCTGGGCCTTGACGAGAGGCAGGTCTCGCAGATGACTGCGACCTTGTTAGGGGAACAACGCGGATTGTCATCAGCGGTGGCTCAGTTCGTGACAAACTGTGGACAGATGCTGCCTGAGCTCAATCAGTCCACCGGCCACAGCCTCGCCTCCAATGTGATTGATCTGCTGAGAACTGTACTGTCCCAGGAAATGTACTCTTCGGACTCGACAGCGCATATGAAATCCGCTGACAAGCGCAAGGCCAGCACGATCCTGCGGTATATTCATGACAATCTGGCAGAGCAGCAGCTAACACCCAAGTTCATTGCTGATGCACATTTCATGTCCCTGCGGTCACTTCACCACCTATTTGAGAAAACGGGGAATACAGTTGCAGCTACCATTCGTACCCTCAGACTGGAACGATGTCGCAACGATCTAACTGACCCAGGCAAGCGCGAAACGCCGGTTGCATCAATCGGTGCGCGCTGGGGAATCGTCGACCCAGCACACTTTTCACGCATTTTTCGGCAAGCATATGGGGTCTCCCCCACCGTGTATCGCAAACAACATTAACCTTGCCTGTGTGCATTTGATTCCACCAACGGCACGGAGTTCCCCTGTTCGCCGTCAGGTCATCACCGGGATTACACCGCCGATGAGTTCACGGAGCATTATGGCAGCCTCACCGTTTAGGTTAACCAGGTCCGCATGGCAATGGAGTCAGTCGCTCAAGATGGGTACGTGCTCAAGGAGTACGCAGAAAAAGCGATCAGCGACGCCGAGAAATCGGCTGTGGCGCGCTGGATAAATTGATTTAGAAACGCTTCGGCAGGGCATTGGAAGCTACATCCAATGCCCTGCCTTCGTAGTTAAAGCGTCTGAAACGACTTAGCGAGCGGCTGTGCCCTCAGTGTAGTCGTCGTCGGTTTCTGCCAACCAGGAGAACATCTTGCGAAGTTCACGACCGGTTTCTTCAATTGGGTGCTGCTCTTCTTTGGCGCGGAGTTCCTTGAACTCTTTGGCACCATTGGCCTGGTCGTCCATGAAGCGCTTGGCAAAGGTACCATCTTGAACGTCCTTGAGGACTTCTTGCATGTTTTCTTTGACGCGAGCATCGATGACGCGTGGACCGGAGACGTAGTCACCGAATTCAGCGGTATCGGAGATCGACCAGCGCTGCTTGGCAAGGCCACCTTCGACCATGAGGTCAACGATGAGCTTCAGTTCGTGCAGTACCTCGAAGTACGCGATTTCTGGCTGGTAGCCAGCTTCGGTGAGGACTTCGAATCCAGCCTGGACCAGGTGGGATGCGCCACCGCACAGAACAGCCTGTTCACCGAACAGGTCGGTTTCAGTTTCTTCGGTGAAAGTGGTTTCGATGACGCCTGCACGGGTTCCACCGACACCCTTGGCATATGCCAGGGCGAGGTCTTTGGCTTTGCCTGATTCGTCTTTTTCAACGGCGATCAGGGCTGGCACACCGCGGCCGGCTTCGAATTCACGACGAACTACGTGACCTGGGCCTTTTGGTGCAACCATAGCGACGTCAACACCGGCTGGAGCCTTGATGAATTCGTAGCGGATGTTGAAACCGTGGGCGAAGAAGATGGCGTTTCCTTCTTCGAGGTGTGGCTCGATGGATTCGGAAAAGACCTTGGCCTGGTGCTGGTCTGGGACCAGAATCATGATGACGTCGGCTTCTTTGGCAGCTTCAGCTACGGTGAGGACCTTCAGGCCTTCAGCTTCAGCTTTGGCCTTGGACTTGGAGCCTTCGGCCAGGCCGATGCGAACGTCAACGCCGGAGTCGCGCAGGGACAGCGAGTGGGCGTGGCCCTGGGAACCGTAACCAATGACGGCTACTTTGCGGTTCTGCAGTAGTGAGAGATCGGCGTCGTCGTCGTAGTATTTTTTGGCCATGAGAGTGTCATTCTCCTTGGTGGGTTGGTTATTTGGTCAGTGCACGGTCGGTCATGGATTTGCCGCCGCGGGCAACAGCGATGGTGCCGGAGCGCACGAGTTCGCGGATGCCAAAGGGCTCGAGTACTTCCAGTAGGGCTTCCAGCTTCTGAGCGGCACCGGTTGCTTCTACTGTGACTGCGTCGGTGGATACGTCCACCACGTTGGCGCGGAACAGTTCTACAGCTTGGACTACCGATGCGCGGGTGGAGGCATCGGAGCGGACTTTGACCAGGATGTGGTCGCGCTGGGAGGACTGTTCCGGTATGAGTTCAACGATTTTGATGACGTTGACTAATTTGTTGAGCTGTTTGGTGACCTGCTCTAGGGCGTCGCCTTCTGCTTCGACCACGACGGTCATGCGAGAGAGGCCTTCGACTTCGGATTGCCCAACGGTCAGTGATTCGATGTTGAATGCACGACGGGCGAAGAGTCCTGCGACTCGGGTGAGGACACCCGGGACGTCTTGGACCAGTACCGAAAGGGTGTGGCGTTGCATGTTAGTCCTCCTCGTCCCAATCCGGGGTCATGTCCCGGGCTACTTGGATTTCATCGTTTGAAACACCGGATGGAACCATCGGCCACACCATGGAGTCTGCAGACACCACGAAGTCGACGACGACGGGACGATCATTAATTTCCATGGCCTTATGGATGGCCGGGGCGATGTCTTCTTCTTTTTCGACTCGCATGCCAACGGCACCGTAGGCGTCGGCGAGTTTCACAAAGTCGGGCACGCGAATCGAATCTGCGCCGGTGTTCAAATCGGTATTGGAGTACCGGGAATCGTAAAACAGGGTCTGCCACTGACGGACCATGCCCAACGATGAGTTGTTAATCAACGCAACCTTGATGGGGATCTCGTTGATTACGCAGGTTGCCAACTCTTGGTTGGTCATCTGGAAACAGCCGTCACCGTCAATTGCCCAGACGGCGCGGTTGGGTTCGGCGACCTGAGCGCCCATGGCTGCTGGGATAGCGAATCCCATGGTGCCCAAACCGGCGGAGTTCATCCACTGGTTTGGACGCTGGTAGCCGACAAACTGTGCGCCCCACATCTGGTGCTGACCCACGCCTGCCACGTAAATGGCTTCTGGTCCGGCAATTTCGGACAGGGTTTCGATGACCTTTTGCGGCGCCATCAGCCCGTCTTCGGCTGGGGTGTAGCCCAGGGGGTACGTCTCGCGCGTGTGGTTGACGATATTCCACCACTGGGTCAGATCCGGGGTGCCGTGCTCCGCGAAGCTTTCTTGCAGTTGTTCGCTAAGCTCCGGCAGGATGGATTTCACATTGCCAACGATTGGGACATCTGCGGCGCGGTTCTTGGAGATTTCAGCCGGATCAATATCTGCGTGAATCACTTTTGCGTTCGGAGCAAATGATGTCAGCTGCCCGGTGACGCGGTCATCAAAGCGTGCGCCGAGGGTGATCAGCAGATCCGACATCTGTAACGCCGATACCGCAGAAACAGTCCCGTGCATCCCGGGCATGCCGAGGTTCTGGGGGTCGTTATCTGGGAAAATTCCACGGGCGTTCAGTGTGGTGACTACGGGTGCGCCGGTGATTTTGGCCAGCTCGGCCAACTCCTCGGAAGCTTGTGCTCGCATCGTGCCGCCACCGACATACAGGACCGGTCGCCTGGCTTCCTGGATAAGTTTCGCGGCTTCGCGAACCTGACGGGAGTGCCCGCGGGTGACCGGGCGGTACCCGGGAAGATCCATGACTGGCGGCCAGGAGAATACCATTTGGGATTCCTGGGCGTCTTTGGTGATATCGACGAGCACTGGGCCCGGGCGGCCGGTGTTGGCAATATAGAACGCTTCTGCCAAAGCCTGTGGAATCTCTTCGGCACTGCGCACCAAGAAAGAATGCTTGGTGATGGGCATGGTGATGCCCACGATGTCTGCTTCTTGGAAGGCATCGGAGCCGATCAGCTTGGAACCGACCTGGCCGGTGATGAATACCACGGCTTCGGAGTCCATATTGGCGTCAGCTATGGCGGTCACCAGGTTGGTGGCTCCGGGGCCGGAAGTCGCAATGGCGACACCGGTTTTGCCGGTAGCCAGGTAGTAGCCCTGCGCTGCGTGGCCTGCACCTTGTTCGTGACGCACGAGGATGTGGCGGATCCGTGAGGTATCCATCAGTGGGTCATAGGTGGGCAAAATTGCGCCGCCAGGCAGTCCGAAGACGTCGGTCACGTCGAGCTCTTCAAGCGAACGGACGATGGCTTGGGCGCCGGTCATGCTGGTGGGTTCGACTACCTGATTGGAGCCTGGGACGGCTTGCGCGTCAGGGTCGTGTACAGTTTTCTCCCGCTGCGGCGGATGAGATGGCATCACCGAGGGGGTGATATTTGATCCGGAACTCATTTCAGTGCGCCTCGATCAGTCGTATTTTGTGTAGTTATTGCTGTCGACGTCGTTCACGTCGTAGGGTGCGTCGCGGTGTGCGGTACCCATAAAAAAACCCCGGCTTCGGCGGGTTTGCCTGCTCGGGGTTCAGCGCATGGAGGGCGTTTCCGCCCCCTGACAAAGTCAGTCCATGCGCTGGTAAATAACGACTACTAGGGTCTTCGACATGCCCTAATAATGGTCGTTTTGCCTGAAAAAGTCAAATCAGGCTCCCCGAGCCGCAACCGCTTAGAGTTCTACTTTCACATTACAGTGCGCGCCTTCTGCGGCCGACTGTACGAGTGAAGCGAATTTTCCAAGCACTCCGGTGGTGAATTTCGGTTCGATCGGCTGCCAGTTCTCTTTCCGGCGGGCCAGCTCCGCTTCAGTGACGTCGAGTTCAATCGAACGGCCTGCGATATCGACGCGAATAATATCGCCGTCTTCAACGAGCCCAATGGGACCGCCAACAGCGGCCTCTGGAGCAATGTGACCGATACAGAGGCCAGTTGTACCACCGGAGAAACGACCATCGGTGAGCAACAGCACATCGGAGCCGAGGCCTGCGCCCTTAATTGCACCGGTAATCGCCAGCATTTCGCGCATGCCTGGACCACCCTTTGGCCCTTCATAGCGGATGACGACGACGTCACCCTTCTTCAGCTCATCAGCTGCCAGGGCATCCATGGCGTGCTGTTCACGCTCAAAGACCCGTGCGGTGCCTTCGAAGACTTCAGCGTCAAAGCCTGCGGATTTCACAACGGCACCTTCTGGGGCCATTGAACCGTGCAGGATGGTCAGACCACCGGTGGCATGGATTGGTTTATCCAATTCCCGCAGCACAGCGCCGTCGAGCTTCTTCGGCTTGAGGTCTTCGAGGTTTTCGGCAACGGTTTTGCCGGTGACGGTCAGTGCATCGCCGTGCAGTAGACCGGCGTCCAGCAGTGCCTGCATGACAACAGGGACACCGCCGATACGGTCCAGATCGGTCATAACGTATTCACCAAATGGCTTCATATCCGCGATGTGTGGGATTTTGTCGCCGATGCGGTTGAAATCGTGCAGGGACAGGTCGACACCTGCTTCATAGGCAATCGCCAACAGGTGCAGCACGGTGTTGGAGGAACCACCAAAGGCCATCATGACGGCAATAGCATTTTCAAACGCTTTCTTGGTCAGAATATCGCGAGCAGTAATGCCCTTCTCAAGCATGTTGATGACAGCCTCGCCAGCTTTACGGGCGTCATAGTCGCGACGACGGTCATAAGACGGTGGCGCAGCCGAACCGGGCAGAGACATACCCAGGGCCTCGCCTACTGACGCCATGGAATTCGCGGTGTACATGCCACCACATGCGCCCTCGCCCGGGCAGATAGCTCGTTCGATGGTGTCCAAATCTTCCAGTGACATCGTGCCACGTGCACATGCGCCCACAGCCTCGAAAGCGTCAATCAGTGTGACCTGGCGTTCCACACCATCAGACAGCGTGGCGTAACCGGGGGCAATCGATCCGGCGTAGACAAACACCGAGGCGAGGTCCAAACGGGCCGCGGCAATGAGCATGCCCGGCAGAGACTTGTCACAGCCTGCCAGCAGGACAGAACCGTCAAGGCGTTCTGCCATCATCACGGTTTCAACCGAGTCAGCAATGACCTCACGGGACACCAGCGAGAAGTGCATGCCATCGTGGCCCATGGAAATACCATCTGAAACCGAGATAGTGCCGAACTGCAGCGGGTAACCACCGGCTGCGTGAACACCAGTCTTAGCGGCTTCGGCCAAGCGGTCCAGAGAGAGGTTGCACGGCGTGACTTCGTTCCAGGACGAAGCAACACCGATTAGCGGCTTGTCCCAGTCGCCATCGCCCATGCCTACCGCACGCAGCATCCCGCGCGCTGGAGCTCGCTCGTATCCATCGGTTACATCGCGAGAACGCGGCTTCATGTCAATTTCTGGGTTTTTAGACGTCATGGATCAAATCTTACTGACCTACTGTCCTACAACTCCTCACGTGACTGATCGTGTCTCACACAACAGCTAGAGATCAGCGCCACGGAAGAGTCGGTATACTCGACAATAGTGAAGCGACTTGTGGATTTTGCCTCTTGGCAATTCTTTGATAAAGTCTCTTTTCGTTGCCAAAATGCGATTAGCGCTCTTAGCTCAATTGGTAGAGCACCTGACTCTTAATCAGTAGGTTCCGGGTTCGAGTCCCGGAGGGCGCACCACATAGCGGCCGCAGCAGGATTTCAGACTCCTGCTGCGGCCGTTTCTTTTTGTTGCTGTCACTATGTTGTCGAGACTTGGATTACAGTCTGCCCAGAGAGCTTTATGCAATCTCGCTGAAGTTTTGTGACCGGGCGCTTGCACCGAGTGCCTGCGCTCTCACAGATGGATGATCGTCATCTTCTTCCATGACCGCTTCCAGGTACGCTGTGACCTTCTGGCGGCCTCCTTGAACCACCAGGTGTACCCCTATAGCCTGTATTCCATACAACCATGGAATACAGCAGGAGTTCGCAAGCAGGACGTCTTTGATGATCTGACTGACGTGGTCAGAGCATTCGGGAGCGGACGCAGGTTTGAGCTGGTCGAAATGCTGGCCCAAGATCAGCACAGCGTCGAATCTCTCGCCACCAACTGCAATATGGCAACCACTACAACGTCAAATAATTTGCAGATCCTGAAACACAACGGCCTGGTAGCTACCCGTCGGGCCGGAACCACAATTTTTTACCAATTGGCGGGAGAGGATGTGTTGGAATTATTCCTTGCCGCAAAGCGTGTGGCACTGCGCTGCAATGCGACCCTACGGCATTCACTCGAAACCTTTTTAGGCAGCCCCAGCGCCCAGGGACCTACAATCGATGCCTCCTTAGTGACCGACCATATGTTGGTTGTGGATGTTCGACCGCGAGACGAGTATGAAGCTGGGCATTTTCCCGGTGCGATATCGATTCCCATGGACCAACTTCCCGAGCGCTACGATGAGCTACCACGCGATCGACAAGTCGTGGTCTACTGTCGCGGCGAATTGTGCCGACTGGCCCGTGAAGCTGCCGTGACGCTGCGCGGTTACGCTCTCGATGCCATCGCCATGGACGACGGCATCGCAGAATGGCGCGTTGGACAGGAGATAACACTTGACTACGCTTCTTAAGTCCATCACGGAAGCACAGCGTCAGCAGCTGCACCGTCGCACACTGACCGTCGTGCTGCTCAGCCAAACCTTCGGTGGGGCTGGGTTAGCGGCCGGCATTTCAGTGGGTGCACTGATCGCCCAGGACATGCTTGGCACTGAAGCCCTTTCAGGACTCCCGACGGCCTTGTTCACACTCGGTGCGGCACTGACGGCAATTCTGATCGGCCGGGTCACCCAGCGCATAGGCCGGCGCATCGCGTTGGGAGTTGGCTTCATCGCCGGTGGCCTAGGTGCCATCGGCGTCGCACTGGCAACCCAGGCCAACAGCCCGGTCCTGTTATTTATCTCCTTGTTTATTTACGGTGCAGGGACCGCCACCAATCTGCAGGCTCGATATGCTGGAACGGATCTTGCTCCGGCGAACCGTAAGGGCACCGCAATTAGCACGGCCATGGTGGCTACTACCATCGGCGCAGTGGCCGGGCCCAACCTTATCGAGCCGCTGGGTGGGCTAGCACAAAACCTGGGACTTCCCGCTTTGGCAGGCCCCTTCCTATTGGCCGCTGTCGCATATATTCTGGCCGGTACCATTCTGATTTCGCTGTTACGCCCCGACCCATACACCGTGGCTCAACAGTGGGAACAACAACACGCAACCCAAGCTGCCGGACAAATTCATGACGACGCCAATGCACCCGCAGGCTCACCACGACTGGTCCGAATCGGCGCCCTAGTCCTAGTTATCTCTCAGGTCGTGATGGTCGGGATCATGACGATGACTCCGATACACATGCGCGCCTATGACCACACCATGGGCGCCGTCGGTCTCGTCATTGGACTCCACGTCGGTGCCATGTGGTTGCCGTCGTTGTTCACGGGTCCGATCGTTGATCGAATTGGCCCGCGGCTGACGACGATCATAGCCGGGCTGACGCTCTTGGCGGCCGGACTTGTCGCCGCGCTGTCCCCCGGCGAAAGTCTCGCCGGCATACTGGTTGCTCTCGTGCTGCTGGGATTGGGATGGAATATCGGGCTCGTCTCCGGCACCACACTGGTGGTCCATGGAACACACCCCGATGTTCGAGCAGCTACCCAAGGCAGTATCGATGTGTGGTACCAAATATTTGGTGCCGGAGCAGGCATGTTATCGGGCATACTCATGAGCGTCACCGGATTCGCAACACTCACGATCCTCGGCGGTATTTTGGCCATGATTCTGGTGCCGGCGATCCTCCTGGCACCGCGCGAGCGAATCTAACAATCCGATCCATTCCAGGCCTGTGAGACGGCACCTGAGCTGAAACGCTGCGACATAGAACAACTCGTCTACGTAGCAAGAATATACCTGGCTTCTACAAAGGGTAGAATTATCTCATTGGATGCAGTGCCAAGAGAACTATCGAAGCGCGCGATGCGCATTGTCAAGGAGAGTAGATGTCGGATACCGCTGTTACACACAGCCGTAGCACCGGCATTACCCGGCTGGTACGCGGCTGGATCGCGGCAATCATCGCTGTCATTTTAGCCGCAGAAGGCCATCAGGCCGCCCACTCACTCGTCCACGGCGCAGCAGACCCCATCCCCGTCCAACTCCTGGGTTTATCCCTCGCCGTGACCGCGCCAGTAGCAGTGGCACTAGCAGGCAGAGGCCCCTCAAAACGGACCGCGGCCACCACCATTTTTGGTCAAATCGCTTTCCATCTGCTCTACTCAATGGCATCACCCGGTGGGCATGCCGAGCACCAAATTCATACGACACCTGCCGTAGATGCTGCCACAGCCGATGTGCTCATGGTTTTGGCCCATCTACTGGCCGCAGCGCTGACCACCACCGCTGTCTTATATGGCGAGCGTAGCTTACTCGCCATCGCCGCCTGGCTGACGCTGACACCATCACGAGTTCTCATAGGCACACGGCCGCTATCCATCGGTGGAGCCAAAACGGTCCAAGCGATGCATACCGTCTGGATTCCGCATCCGTTGAATGTCTGCCAGACTCGTACAACCAGAGGCCCACCCGTCTTAGCGTAGACGTGGCCTAAACATGGGAGTGGCCCTCCCCGTTTGACGTCATGCTGATCTCACACACTTCAGAATTGGTGCTCCACAGACTTATGGTGAGTCAACCGAGGCTGAAAAGAACTGTAGAAGATCCGTCAGACGTTAAACCGCAGGACATGTTGGACGCTGATCAGATAGCCAATACATATACTCAGCGTCGTTTCCTGCCGAGCTCGGTAGCAGAGCCGCCAGGCGATCTACCGAGCCGCCGGACGACTCAATTCGTAGGATTATTGATGAAAAAAGTTATTCCGCTAATTTCCGCTACTGCACTTGCCGGTCTCGTATTGACAGGCTGTGATGCGGCTGCCGAAAACGATGTGTCAGATGAGACTGAGCAAGCGGCCGAAGGGCAAATCTTTGCAGTTGAAGATCCCTGGGTCAAAGCAACCGAAGAATCGCTCGACGAATCTAGCGATCACTCGATGACCTCAGCGTTTGCACATCTGACAAATGTATCGGGTAAAGATCAAACGATCGTGGGGGCGTCTGCCGGAATGGCCGACATAGTTGAACTGCACGAAGTCATCGACGACGGCGGTGTCAATGTGATGCAAGAAAAAGAGGGCGGCTTCCCAGTCGCCGCGGACGAGCTATACGAACTGAATCCAGGTGAAGATCACATTATGCTCATGGAGCTCACCGAAGACATCAACCCCGGCGACGTCTTCGAAATCACCCTGGAGTTAGAAAATGGTGAAACCCAAGACATCGAGTTCACCGCCAAGGAATTCGTGGGCGCCCAAGAAAACTACGGCGACGTAGACCACCATGACGACGATCACTAAATAAAAGGAATCGATACCCAGTGACCGACAGACAAGACAGCGCCGATAAACAGCCCACCCGGCATGTTTCTCGGCGCGGACTGTTGTTGGGTACCGGGGGATTCATCGGCGGTGGCCTGGTTGGCGCTGCAGCAACATACGCTGCGGCGCCGACCAGGGCTGCGATCGCACCCGATGCGATCCAACCAGCCGTTACGGTAAGCCCGGGTATAGCCAACACAAAAGTAACTGTTTCAGAACCCTATGGCACACAGAAATTGCCATATTATGGTCCACGTCAAGCAGGGGTGGACACACCAATGCAAGCCCACGGGATTTTCATTGGCCTGAACCTCAATGCTGACACTGATGGCGATCGCATCGCTGCAATGATGCGGCTGCTCACCGATGATGCTGCGCGCCTCACCCAAGGACGGGGAGCGCTAGCTGACCTCGATGAAGAACTGGCTGCCGCACCGGCCCGACTGACGATCACGTTCGGATTTGGTGCCGAAATATTTAGCCGCACCAACTCAGCTCTGAAGCCCTCCTGGCTGAAACCGTTACCCGAGTACTCCATTGATCAATTAGACCCCGAGTACACGGGTGGCGATCTGCTCATCCAAATTCAAGGTGACGACGCGATCTCAGTGGCACACGCTCGACGCATGCTTCTCAAAGATGCCCGAGCATTTGCCTCCGTGGCCTGGACCCAAACTGGGTTTACTCACGCTCGCGCCTCGCATCCAGATGACACCACGACTCGTAATTTATTTGGCCAAGTCGATGGCAGCGCAAACCCGACACGGGGCTCAGATACAGCAGAACGCATCGTGTGGGGTGTCGGTGCAGGCGATGGCAGGGGGACGAAGGATTTACGCCCCTGGATCGAGAATGGCACCTCGGTGGTCATCCGTCGCATCGCCATGGACCTTGATGAATGGGATGAGCTAGATCGCCTCATGCAAGAAGACGTGATGGGCCGCAAATTGGGCTCGGGGGCGCCATTGACAGGCTCGAAAGAACATGACGAGCCTGATTTCGATGCCGTGGGACCAGCAGGGTTCCCAGTCATCTCCGACATTTCGCATATCCGCCGTGCCCGGACAAGTGATTCCGATGAGGCCATGTTCCGTCGCAGTTTCAACTATGACGACCCACCGACCACATCGGAGAGTGCAGTGCACGGTCAAACGAGAGTCTCCGCATCCGGGCTGATCTTTGTTGCATTTCAATGCGACGTCGAACAGCAGTACGTGCCAATCCAAAATCGGTTAGCAGAATCCGACCATCTCAACCTGTGGACCATACCAATTGGGTCTGCAGTTTTTGCTATCCCTCCCGGCTGCCAAGAGGGTGGTTTTATAGGCGAAGAACTCTTTGCCTAACTACAACAAAGCAGACTGCCAACCAGTACCAAAACATACCGAGATGCCTACGGCCGTCTCGGTATGTTTTCGGTAGGTTTGTGGCCCTGGACTACTCGTCGTCGTGTTCGTCGTCATGTGCATCGCTCAAGGCGTTATCCATCGCGTCAACAAACACGTTGGTCGGCTGCGCCCCTAACATCGGCTGACCACCAAGCACAAATGCTGGTGTTGAGTATGCGCCAAGGTCGGTGCCGAATGCTTCGTTGGCTTGAATTTGTTCATCGACGACGTCGGATCGCATATCTTCGATGAATTGTTCGGTATCCAGCCCAAGGCCCTCAGCGATTTCAAGCATCGCTTCCTCCGTTAACTGGCTTTCAGCGCGGATCTCTCCGTCAAGGAATAACTCGTCATGAAACTCCCAGAACATATCCTGTAGTCCGGCAGCATAGCTGGCCTTGGAGGCTCGTTCCGAGAGGTCGCCGTAGACGTTGAGATCACGCCACTCAATACGCAACTGGCCACCGTCAACGTATTCCATCATGACCGGCAGGGTGTCGTTACTCCAGTTGGCACAGTATGGACACTGGTAGTCCGAGAACACCACCAGAGTCACCGGAGCATCAACGTCGCCGATCGCCAGCGGGTCACTCGAGTCGCGTTGCTCAACGTGGGTGAGGTCGATTTGATCCGAATTTTCCGGTTCGACTATATCCACTACACCCCCATCGGAGTTTCCTTGCTCCGTTTCAGCGCTAGATTCAGGGTCACTCCCCCCGATGACAAGCCAGAACACTCCGGCGAGCACCACGATGACACCTGTCCCAATCAGTATTGGTAACAACCACAGATTGCGGCGGGACGCGAGTTCTTCAGGCATAAGGTCCTTTTCTCTTGCATACAGAAGACGTTACTAGGCACTATAGTGACTATGAGTCATAGTTACTATGCAAAGTAGTCTCGACCCTGCATAATGGTGGCATGGCATGGGTATCTCAGCGCAGCGCGCAAGTTGGAATGTCCGTTCGTTTGGCCGGTCGGGCGCTCAAGTCCTGGCAAGCACGTCAGGTGATTGCCGGCGTTATTGCCGCCCTGCTGGTCGCGCTGGTGACTGGTTTTGCAACCGTGCTCATCCCGAACGACCTGTTTACCCGAGACATCCCGCCCACCTGGTGGGATCATCCAGTCTGGATCACTACGTCCATACTGAGTGGCGTGCTGATCGCTACCTACGTCCGCCCAGACAATTCTGCGACACCCAAGGAGACGAGCGCTGCAGCTAATGCAAATGCTCAACATGAATCAACCCGACAGGAGCGCAGCGGGAAAATCGGCATGCTCGGCGGCTTCCTGGCGTGGTTTGCAGTGGGCTGCCCCGTCTGCAATAAGATCGCGCTTCTGGTATTGGGCTATTCCGGGGCACTGACATGGTTTGCTCCCTTTCAACCCGTATTAGCAGTTAGTGCCATGCTCCTCACCGGCGTCGCAGTAATCTGGCGGCTCAAAGGGCAGGTGGCCTGCACAATGCCGAAGCAGCCGCATACACGCCGCACCAACGACCTTGCCCCATCGAGCCGCTAGCACATGAAAAAGCGGGGGGATCAGCCTATGGCTAGGCAACTTCTGCTGCAGCAACACTAGTCGGCGGGGGCAAGTACATAGCCCTCATCAACCTGTAGGACACCAGTCCCAGAGGGGCTGATATAGGTCGGCACTGCCGGGATCCCATCCTCGTCAGGGTCATAGGCGCGCCCAACCTCTCCGGTGATAACATTGCGGGCTTCCAGCCCACCGTCATTGTTCAGGAGATACACCATGGCTGACCCAACGCCCTGAAAATCCATCCCCTCAACGGGATCTCGGAAGTACTCTCCCTCGGCGGGATTATGACCAACAAGCTCCTTGCCAAGCGTTACCCAAGTTTGGCTCGACGGGTCTTGTATAGCATCAGAAATACCCGATGCGATAACTTCACCAGTTTCCAAATCGACCAAACTGAGCTCATCACGTGCATTGCCCACCAACGCGGCGCTCAACGGCGCAGTTTCGCCAGCATCGGGCGAGTGCACCTGGTCTACACTCCAGCCGTACTTTTCTATGTCTATCGCCCATAGAGGCTTTCCGACATCGCCCGACTGCGCCAAACCCGCTGCAGCATATGCCTGCAGCTGTTGATCTTGCAGTACGAGAATTGTTCCGTGATACTCACCGACGATACGCAGTTGCTCATGCGTGCTCTCCCCCAATAGGATCTCGCCGGTCGCCGGATCCAGAACGATTTTTGGACCGATTTCTCCGATTTGTGCATCCGGCGACGATGCAAAGACCGCCCCAGGGCCTACGTGTTGACCAGCTACTTCAACCGGCCCCCACATTCGCTGGCCGGTGCTCAGCTCGTAACCACTCACCGTGGTCGTGCCAAAGCCCTCACCGCTGGGCTCGACGTCACTCAAAACCGCGATGGAGTCTTCACCGACGCTGGTTAGAGCAAACCCTGTACAACTCTGCGGACGCTCAGCTTCCCAGAGCACCATGCCGGAGGAATCGACCGCACGATAGGTCAAAATCCCATCAGCATCATCAGCTGCCAAGAAGATGTCATTACTGTGCTTCGGCTTCGTCGCCCACTGCGGATCAACGATCGGTAAATCCTGCAATTGCAGCGGAATCCGCCATTGCTGAGTGTCAGCCTCAGGAGCAGCTGAGTTGACTGACTGTGGTGTCGGGTCGTAGTCCGGCACTGCGTCACGACCCACGCTTTCACCATAGGCACACGAGCTGATCGACAACATGGTTGCCGTCAACACTGCGGCGATTTTAGGTGTACGCACAAAGGTCTCCTCCTGCATGATTGCCTGCCCTCTGACCGAAGGCGCTCATAACAACCCACCCGCTGAAACTGTGGCCGAAGCAGGTAAACCCTGAGCCGCTAGAGAGCACCAGCGCCTCACGGGAATCACTGGCGATTGGCCTGGATTGCGGTGTGTCTGAGTGCTTTCAAACATAAAATGCTTTCTTTCGGCACACAGACTGGGCTACTATCCTACATAGTAACCATGTTGCGTAGTAACTATGCAAAGCCGTCGTCGTCTTGCATAATAGAAGGGCACGTATCAATCATCGACTCGCTGATCTTCACAGCGGCTATCACTCGACGCCCCGAAGTTTCGCGAAAGACGGCGTGCACCACTCAGTATCGTGGCAACAGCACAGAAATATGGAGCCAAACCAGCAATGACACCCCCACAGGAGGCGTCGGAAGACGCTCCAAAAGTCGCACAACTTGGCGAGCTAGAAGAGCTTGTGATGGATCTGCTGTGGCAACATAGCCCACGAAGCGTCCGCGATATTCTGGACGCGCTACCACGCCGCTTGGCCTATACAACCATTGCAACGGTGCTACAAAACCTCAAACGCAAGGACCTTGTCACGACGCAACGCGAAGGCCGACTCGTGTCATACCTACCCTTGCGGACGCGCGAAGAATACACCGCGCAACTCATGCGACAGGCACTGGATCACAGCGATGATCGAGCAGCTTCCATTCTGCATTTCGTCCAAGACATGCCTGAAGATGAAGTAGCCATGCTACGTGATTATTTGGAGCAAACGTGACCGTACTCTTTGGCCTGGTAATACTGGCCGGGACAGTCATTGGGTTTGGCATATTCGGTGCCTCACTCATTCGAAGTGCCGCGCCAGCATTAATGCGGGTGCCGCGCCTAGCCGTGCTCACGCTGATGTCAGCCCTGGGGATTTGGCTTTTTGCAGTGATGGCCATTGGACCGATGTTGGCGTGGCTGATATCTGGGCCAAACCAATTCATGCCCGGCGCAAGCGCGCAAGTGTGCCAACGATGTCTCCAAGCCGCAAGTCCACTTCAACCCGGAGCAGAGATTGATACGATCATTCCCGTCGTGCTGCTCTTGCTCGCACCACTCTTACTGCTCGCAGTCATCCTGATAACCGGTTCATGGTTGCGCCACCGTCGGCAAAACACACTCCGAACGCTGAGTAAGTCCCTGCCCTGTGACGGCAACCGCAAAATGGTTGCGGGGCACAACGTGCTGGTCCTGCCCAGCCAATCCCCCATCGCGTTCGCACTCCCGAAGCGTCGCTGCGGCATCGTCATCTCCCCTGTTTTGCTCGAACTGCTCGATGAGCAAGAGCTTCGAGCCGTACTCGCCCACGAGGCAGCGCACCTCAAGCAGCGACATCATCTCGTCCTTGCCTTATTGCACGGCGTGATCGTACCGTTACGCTGGATCCCGTTGGTGGCCGCTATCGCTGATGCAGTACCGCACTATCTTGAAATGGCAGCCGACAATGCGGCGCGCTCCGAGGTAGGGACACCAGCCCTGGCCAGTGCTCTACTTAAACTCGGCGAAAAACCTAAAATGGCAGACCGCTTTCACGGCCCTGCCGATTCACTCGCTGAGGCCGCAGTGACGTTACACGCGGCTGGCGCCGACAGGATTCGCCAATTGGTTGCCCCGGCTAGTGGCCGGTTGGGCATAGTGCCGGTTGCAGGCATGCTCGGTCTCGTAGGAATTTTAATGATCAGCAGCGTGACAGTCCACGTACCCTATCTGCAAGCGGTTCTGGCAGGCTGCCTCACCTAGTACGCCGTGTGCGCTTGGCCTACTGGCAGCCTCTCAAGGATAACGACAATATCGAGGAACTCCGACGACAGTTGATACTCTTCGAGTCGCAGGACCCGAAACTCGTGTGGGTTCAGCGATGCTAGTCTCGTACGAAAGTCAGCGAGAGTATCGCGAACAACTTCAGGAGGCGGACCATGCGGGCTATCCGGTGCGTGAGCGATCCAAACAAGCCGTCCCCCAGGAGCCAGCAGATCGGCGCTGTTTACCAGCACCGATAAGTCGATATGCAGATAGCTCGCCACAAGAATATCGAATACCTCGCGGTCAGTGGGCTGCCAGGACGAGACGTCGGCAACGACAGGCCTGATACGGTCGGCAAGTCCCTGCGCGGCAGCATCGCGTTGCACCAGTTCGTGAGCCGATGCAGCGAAATCCACTGCTGTCACCGTCACCCCAAGGCCAGCTAGCGCCAGCGCATGTCGCCCAGCCCCAGATCCGAGGTCTAGAGCGTTCAACGGCTCAGATACCCCATCGTTGTGCCGTTTCCGCTCGAGCATGGCCTGAGCCTCCTGGAGCACCATGGGGTGCGGGCTCACACCGTCGGGTGTGTGGCCGACCTTATCGCGGTAGCGTGCCTCCCACATGTTTTGATTACTCATGACGACTCCCACACTTCCATAGGAACCAGCAGGTCAAGGCTGATACAGCCCCTCGACTATGCAGGATAGTAACTATCTACTATAGTCGAGTGCGAAATGTTCTCGTGACGGTATAATTCCGTGCTCAACTACCACTTATGCAAGGAACCCCGTATGTCCAAATCTCACAGTGCAAGCTCCACACGACTTTGGCTGATGCCTACACTGGTCATGCTGGTGATTGCTGCCGCCCTTGTCGGCGCATTTTTCTGGGGAAGATCGACAGCCCCACCGCAGGCTGATTCAGGTGGTGAAGACACTGCCCAGCAGGGTACTGAGCAGAACCAAACAGTCCCCCAGGACGTTGCTGATCAGGTGATACGCCGCGATCAGGATGATCCACTAGCGGTAGGCGATGTTGATGCTCCCGTTGTACTGGTGAAATTCTCCGACTACCAGTGTCCATTCTGTGCCCGCTGGAATGCAGAAACCCTGCCAGACCTCCAACAGTATGTTGACAACGGGGAGCTTCGCATTGAATGGCGCGACATCAATATGTATGGCGAAGATTCCGAACGTGCCGCGAAAGCTGCCGTCGCTGCGGGGAAACAAGACCAATTTGTGGAATACCATGCACAGCTCTTCCCCGATGGAGATATCCTAGAAAGTTACTCGGCAGAAGCGCTAACGGCGATCGCAGCGGAGACCGGTCTGGATATCGAACAATTTGAAACTGACCTCAGCTCCGAAGAAACTGCTGACATCGTTGCTGAAAACGAGCAACTCGGTCAAAGCATTGGAGCACAGTCCACTCCGACCTTCATCATGAACCAGACACCCATTGTCGGAGCACAACCGGCAGAAGTATTTGTTGATGCCTTTGAAGAATCGCTTGACGCAGCCCAGGAGTAAAGCATGGATATTGGTTTCCTTACAGCGCTGATTGGTGGGTCGTTGGCGTTGTTGAGCCCCTGTGGTGCGCTCCTCTTACCCGCGTTTTTCGCGTCTACGGCTAGCTCCGGTGCTCGATTGTGGGCACACGGTGGATTATTTGCGTTTGGGCTGTTGCTGGTCTTGATCCCGTTGGGACTGGGCGCCGGCGCCCTAGGAACACTGTTTGCCACTCACCGCAGCGCGATCATCATTGGTGCATCAATGTTGATGATCGCGCTTGGCATCATCCAGGTACTTGGTTTCGGTTTTGATCCCTCCCGGTTTGTTCCGGGTGCCCAACAGCTGCAGAAGCAAGCAAATCAGCGCACCGGATGGGTCAAAACACTGTTGCTGGGAGCAGTGAGCGGGGTTGCCGGCCTGTGTGCAGGGCCCATTCTGGGCGCCGTACTGACGTTGGCCGCAGCCAAAAATGATGTGTGGTCTGCAGGCATCCTCCTAGGGGTGTATGGACTTGGCATGGTGGTGCCACTGATGCTGCTGGCTAGTGTGTGGAATCGGCTGAGTCCGCGTTGGAAATCTCGGTTGCGGGGCAAAACGCTGACCGTATTTGGTCGCGAGTTTCACACAATCTCGGTGTTCACCGGGTTACTCATCATTGCAGTGGGCATGTTGTTTTGGGCAACCAACGGCTTGGTCCAGATGCCTGAACTCCTCCCGACAGACGTCTCGGCGTGGCTCCAAGAATCCACTGCGGTCTTGAGTAATCCGATCTTCGACATGCTCCTTTTGGTATCTGTGGTCGGCATTATTTTGTGGGTCTGGATTCGTGCCCGGTATCGCAAAGCACGTGAGGCCCTAGACTCGCATGTGACGTGAGGCAACCCTAGCGACCGTGGTGTGTCCAGCTTCCGAGGCACACGTCAATGAAGCTCTAGAGACCCTAAAGACATAGACCTGCACAGCCCGTCTCTGTTCTTGCACGTAAAATACGCTGTACCTGTCAGCGTGAACACTAACAAACGTCGCCGTTCACCGAGGTGATACCACCGAATGGAGCTTCCAGCATACACACCCGACCATGATGATCGTGGCTCCGGGACGCCCTCCCCGATAACCAGGTATGGCGACTGCCGTTGTTCATGGGTTTAAGCGTGCTTATCGGCGCCGTGGCAGCTGGATTTCCATGGCCAACGGCAGCGACTGTCGGCGAGACAGCGTCGACCGGCACAGTTCTATGCGGAGAACCCTGACCTCGTCGAAATCGATGAGATCTCACAAGAGATGCAAGATGCCATCGTCGTGATTGAAGACGAACTCATTGCCGGTGGCACGACAACGATAGCCAATCGGTTAAACGAAGCGCGGGTCGATGTCGATATCGAGTAAGAAATGACGAAGGAAGCGCCCAGAAGGCTTTCTCAATCTGGCCTTTTCGGCGACCGGAACTAAGGCACTGAGGCCGCAGCTCAGCACTACTGGGGCATCCCGGCTGCCGATTTGAATATCCAATAATCCACCACCCTCGCGGGGCATGCTCAGAACCCCAACGGCTACAATCCTGAGACGAACCCCCGAAGCAGCACAGAAATGCTGCAATACGGTCGTGGACGCGATGTTGCGCAACAAGCTCGTCTTCGCAGCGTGGCTGGAGGACAGTAATTCCATGACCGCTATGGTCGATGCGACCAAAGATGAATGGATATCACCGATCTGTTCAGCAGAGTTGGATACGTCCGGGCCGACGATGACACTGAAATTAGTCCCACGCACCCCCGTTTGTCCTGGGCCGTGCAGAAGTCTCGCCGCTGCCCCAGGCCTCGGCCTTTGCTGCCCTAGCTAACGACGGCGAATACTGCGCTCCAGTGAAGGTCACCGAGGCGCGAGACAACGAGTACGAGATTCCAGAAGCAAACTGCGAGCAGACCCTTGACTCCGACCTCGTTGCACAGTTGAACGAAACGCTGATCCCAATCGCCGAGGAGCGCACTGCCGACAGTGACCGGCAATACCCGATGACTGGCAAGACGGAGACGAATAACTTCGAGTCGTCAACATGGTGCAACGGTTACACCACAGGGCTCTCCTTCTCGACATAAGCTTGACGCCACACCGACCACGAAACCCTGCGCGGTTCGACGATTGGCGGGCAATACTACAAGAACTTGCAGGGCCCGGAATTACCCGGTCCTATGTGGCTGAACTACATGAATGAGGTCGCCCCGGAATACTCAACCGTGGAATTCGCCAAGCCACAGGAATCGCCGCATGACGACCCGGACGACATGTCGCGCGTCGACATCTCTTGCGATAGGAGCAACTCAGACGATGACTCCGAGGACGCAGTCGACGAAGACTAGCCAGCGGTGACGAGCAGCTCGTCGCACACCTTCGCGAACAGGTTGAGCATCCTCAGGCCTCTCAAGAATCCACACCAGCCTTGAAAACGTTACCCAGATCACATACTCTCGAAATAGTTCCACCTGGAACTATTTCATTTCCGCGTACATATTGGGTTACCCCTAGACACGAAGCTCCAGGCAAACCCTGTCGAGGAATTCAAGGAGAAATGTTGAGTATTTCAGTCAAGGACACCCTCGCCGCTCAAGGCATCCACCCCAGTGATGAACACCTCAAGAAGATTGAAGCCAAGTGGGCCGAGATTCGCCAGCTCAAGGGAGACCTTGAAAACGCGAATCTCGATGATGCGGACATCGCATTGCGAAACATTCCAGGAGGAGATCACGTTGCCTAAGGAACTCCTTTCTAAAACGACCACCGAAGTCGCCAAACTGATTGAGAGCAAGGAAGTCTCCCCAGTTGACCTCACGCAAAGCTTGCTCGACCATTCTCACGAGCTCAACGACAAAGTAAATGCCTATATCAGCTTCCGAGACGACGCCGCCTTGGCAGAAGCGAAAGTGGCCGAGGACGAGATCTCGCAAGGGAATTACCGCGGACCCTTACACGGGATCCCAATGGCAATCAAAGATAATATTTATGTCGGCGGAGAAGTCACGACGATGGCGTCCAAGATCCATGGTGATTTCGTTTCCAAGGATGATTCTTCGGTCGTCAACAAGCTACGCGAAGCTGGCATCGTCCTCACCGGAAAACTCAACATGCACGAGTACGCCTGGGGCATCGACAATAACAGTCCGCACTTCGGATCAGTCGCTAACCCCTGGAACGCAGACAAAGTACCTGGCGGGTCAAGTGGAGGCTCCGGTGCAGCAGTAGCCGCCGATATGAGCTTCACAACCCTCGGCACAGATACAGCGGGCTCCATTCGGATTCCTTCTGCAGCATGTGGGCTCGTGGGGCTCAAGCCCACTCACGGCCGGGTCGCAAAATACGGTTGCTTCCCGTTGGCCTGGAGCCTGGACCACATCGGACCGATGTCCAAGAGCGTCGCCGACGCTGCAGCCACATTGCAGGCGATCGCTGGTTACGATCCCCGAGATCCTACTTCAGTGGAGGCACCTGTCTCGGATTACTCTGCAGGTCTAGACAGCGATCCAAAAGGACTGGTCATCGGAGTGGAAGAAAACTATTTCTTCCGCGACGTGGATTCTCCCATTGAGGATGCTGTACGAAAACAAATCGACCAGCTGGTGAGCCAGGGGGCCAGTCTCAAGACGGTCAGGATCCCTTCACTGCGGCATTCAGAATGGACCGAACTGGCCACGAGCCTCTCGGAAGCCTCTGCGATCCATCACACCGATCTGCAAAACCGCCCCGACGACTTTGGCGCAGACATCAGGTTCTTATTCGAGCTGGGTGAACTCTTCTCGTCCGTGGAATACCTCCAGGCACAACAGATCCGCCGCCAGATCAAGCAAGAGTTTACGGCTGCATTGCAGGAAGTCGACGTCATTATCGCCCCGACTTTGCCTGTGATGGCCCCGGACATTGGTTCACCTGTGGCCCAGCTCAACGGGCAAGACGTTGATCTCATCGACGCATTTATCCGTTATACAGGGCCAAGTAACCTCACAGGACTGCCGGCGCTTACTGTTCCGGTCGGCCTCGACGACGGGCTGCCGATTGGTCTACAAATCATCGGTCGAGCGTTCGATGAAGCTGGCGTGCTGAAGGTCGGCGCCCAGATCGAAAGAACTAACCCCATGGAAGGCCGTCGTGCCCCCATTGGTGCATAACGTGCCGTTTTTATAAAAAATCCCGGGGCTCCGTGATCCGAGGACCAGAATTATAGAAGAACATGGGAGCAGGCATGTCTGATCTGGCTTTACTTTTTGTTGGGGCCGTACTTTTAGTGAACGGATTAGTTTTTCTCGAGCGAGTCGACGGGAAAGCGGCCATCCCCGTTAACCTCCTGACCGGAGGACTCTTACTCTTCAGTGCTTTGCTACAGATCCTTGAAGTCGATCCGACCTCACCGGATTACGCTGCGACGGCTTTTGGCGCAGCCGGATTATCCGTCTTTGGCTTCACCTACCTCACGGTGGGAGGTAATTCACTGTTTGGAGGAAGCGGGACCGCCCTAGGGTGGTTCTGTGTCTGGGCTGCAGGTATTGCAGCAGTTCTTGCGATGGTGAACTTCACGTTGACCGGTAACGTGAACATGGCGTGGCTCTGGAGTGCGTGGTCGATACTATTTACAGCATTCTTCATAGCACTCACTTCTCAGGCCGTGTATCTCACGAAAGCCGCGGGTGTTCTCGCGATACTGCAGTCAGTCAGCACCGCGACCATACCTGCACTCCTGAGGATCAGCGGGGCATGGGAATCTACCTCAGTGCTGTTGATCGCAATAGTTCAAATTGCGGTGGTCGCAACCTACATCGCAGCGGCTATGTACTGGCGAAGAGCACCGGCAGATACGATGGCTTGATGGGTCCCAGAATCACCACAGGAGCAATGCTCTTGGCCGTCGTGGCCACCATTGCTCTTGTCACTGTCGAGCTTTCAGAAGCCGTAACGCTCGCCTGGAGATTGCTGCCGATATTTATTTTTGTCGCCGGCATGTCTGTCGTCACAAATATTTCCGCACAAGTGGGGGTATTCAACGCCGTGGCACAAGCGCTAGAGCGCACCGCACCAAACAAAACGAAGCAACGGCGAAGAGTTCTTTGGGCCGGGATAGTTCTCATCAGCATTGTTGTCACCGTGTTCTTATCACTCGACACCACGGCGATTTTACTCACGCCCCTGGCCATCACCTTGGCCAAGCGAAATCAACTCAACCTGGTCGCCGTAGCTTTGGCAGTGGTATGGATTGCCAATATCGCTTCCCTTCACCTGCCCGTTTCCAATCTGACGAACCTCCTGGCTCTGTCGGGCAAGGGATTTACGAGTGAGTTCGATTTCATTTCTACTGCTGCAGTGCCCGCGATTGTTGCCACCACAATCGCGGTGTTTGCCTCACTGTTGGCCAATAGACTGCCTCAGCGACTAGCTAACAGCACGTCGGGTACAGCGAGTGGAATCTCCGAAACATCTAGTCCACTACTCAAGCCGATGCTGATCATCGTGGCAGTTTTACTTCCGGCCCTGGCCTCGTCCATCCCCTACTGGTTATCCAGTACGGTCGCTGCTGCCGCCGTCCTGGCGATCACGGTGTGGAAACAACGTGAGATCATTTCGGTCTCACTGATCCCGTGGTCTGCTCTCGTTCTGGCCGGCGCCTTATCCACGGTTGCAACGACCCTCAATGCAGTTGGCGGGGAAGAAATAGTGCGCGGGATACTCGGTGATACCCAAGCCACGCCGATGGGCCTACTTCAGTTGGCAGGGGCCGGAGCTCTGACAGCGAATCTTATCAACAACATCCCTGCCTTCCTCGCTTTGGAACCCGCCCTCACGACATCCAACGACTATCTGGCAATGCTCATAGGTACGAACACTGGACCGATCATCACTCCGTGGGCATCATTAGCGACGTTGTTGTGGTACGACCAACTACAACGCGCGGGCGTCCAGATTCGTTGGCGTACTTTTATTGCCTTAG
>NZ_JAKDKW010000031.1 GCF_030453185.1 Yaniella sp.
TGGCGAATTTCGGCCTCATGATCGAGGCAGAGGAAGGCTCAGCACTGATCTACATCATGCCGGGCATTATCCTCGCCGGTGGGATTATTGGACTCATCTGGGGGCAAATTATCCAAAGCCGTCGCCCAGCGGACTTCGAGCAAATGCGCGACCAAGATCAGCTCACTGACGACGAAGAACTCGCGATCGCTCGAGATGATGTTGACGAGGGAACATCGGTCTAGCCACCAAAAATGGAGCTTCGGTACCCCGATGGGGTCTCCCCGTAAGTCTGCTTGAACAGTTTGGAAACATGTGAAGCATCGGTGAGGCCATACCTGGAACTGATTGTTTGTACTGTTTCGTCGCGATGCGTGGGATCCGCCAGATCGTTGCGGATCCTACGCATTCGTTCGTTGCGAATATACGCGCTGATAGTTTGGTTTTCCTCGGAGAATTTGCCGTGGAGTTGGCGAAGCGAGACATAAAAATAGTCGGCGATATTCTGTGGACCCAGTTGCGGATCATGCAGATGATCATCAATAAACGCAACAGCCTGACTGAATAACGGGTTGTCTTGATTGTCTTCATTGTCTCGGGAAGCTTCCAACAGGACGGTGACCAACATTTCCAAGGCAGAACGCACCAACCGTATAGCATGAGGGCCCTGGAGAATGCTGAAATTTATGGCAAGCTGCTCAAAAAGTGGTACGGCTACGCGACCAAGACCGGTATGAGCGTTGACTGGTAGAGCAGTGACCTGGGCAACCTGTTGGTGCACCAGGTGCAAGAGTTCTTGCGGGAACTGAATGATCAAACTGCGTTGATCGTCTATGTAATGCAAGGTGTATGGACGGTGAGCCACATACAACGCCAGATCGCCAGGTTCTAAAGCGCAATACCGACCGTCTTGGGTCAGATGTGTGACGCCTGATAATTGTAGGGATAATTTGCACAGAGACTGTTCCGCTGACCCCGTGACAACTTCGTGCTGCTGTACCGTATGCGGGCTGGTGGACATGTCGAAGAGCTGGACGTCACCGAGCGCTATGAAATTTTGTCCCGCGCGAAACGCATAACGGTCTGGCGTTGTCAGTTGGATATTTGGAAAGAAAGCTTGCGCCGACTGCGACCACGCCCAGAAATCCTGATCTCGCACCGGGCCGGAGCCTATATCGACCGCGATATCGTGGTAGTCAGTCATGGTCCACATCCTCTTCGTTCTCGCATCGGGGCCTGCCTAACACACCATGCTAGTCATCAACGCCACAAAAAACATGAAAAATACTGCTGCTTAGTTTTTGACGCCACCCAACCAGCGAGAAACCACCTGGGTTTTGTGCACTTCTTCAATGGGTGTTGCGAAGATATTTCTGTCGATTGCAATGAAATCTGCCGATTTACCGGGTTCGATGGTTCCGGTCTCATGGGCGATGCCAAGTGCCTGGGCTGACTCGCGGGTAAACGCTGCGAGAGCCTGGGGGAGTGTGATCGCCTGATCAACGTTGACGGTACGATCATCTCCATCTTCAGCAGCGCCTTTTCTAGTCACCATCCCTTCGATGCCTAACCAGGGATTGAGCACGGGGAGACCGACTGGCCAGTCCGAGCCACCAGCCAAGGTCGCGCCAGTCTCTAGGAGGTCTTTGAACGGCCAGATATCTGCCATGGTTTCTTCCGACACGAATTCACCAATCCCGTCGGTCAGCGCGCTGGGGAACCACATGAATGGGCATGCATCAGCTGCGACATCGAGAGCAGCGAAACGAGCTAGGTCTGCACGCGAAATAAATGACATGTGGGCAATCTGCATGGCAGGTCCACCGTTGGTATCTTGACGTACGATTTCGGCAGCATCAAGAGCCTGCCGCACCGATGCATCACCCGTTGCATGGATTTTTGCTCCGAGCCCGAGTTCTGCGCATCGACGCAGTGAGTCGACGAGGTCGTCGAAGGCCCAGTAGAGTTCGCCACGGAAGTTAGGGTCAGGGTTACCATGAACGCACTTATACGGCGTAAGCAACGCGGTGGTAAGCGTTGTGGGGACGCCATCGAGGACGAACTTCGCGAACTGTGGCCGAATGAGTTCACTGGTGTAGTTCTTGCTCGTTGCGAAGAGTTCCTCACCGACCGTTCCTGGTTCAATGAAGGGGCGTATTGGCATCGACGCGATTACTCGCATATGTAACTTGTCAGCCTCTTCGAGTGCTGTGAGTCCTTCGAAGTGTGGGAGCATCGTGGCTGCATCTTGCACCGTCGTGATACCCAGTGACCCAAGCCGATCCAATGCAGTTTGCAAGGCGATTGCTTGGCGTTGTTTTGGATCAGCATGAGATTGTGCGGCGACCCCCTCCGCTACAGCACCGGCTAACTCCCACAGGGCTCCAGTCAGTCGACCCTGGCTGTCTCGCACATACGTGCCGCCTTCGGGGTCTGGGGTTCCATCTGTGATACCCATGGCATGCAATGCAGCAGAGTTCACTTGCCGATTATGCATCGTATCGTCGCGCAAGAGCACGGGGTGGCCTTGCTCGGCAGCATCAAGTTTCGCCAGGAACTCGACATTATTGAGTTCTGGAAGCGTACCGCTGCCGATGATTCCTCCGATAACCCACTCACCTGTCGCGAGTTCCTGGACCCAGTTGGCGACTTTGGCAACGATTGCATCAGCATTGTCTGCAGGATCAAGTGGCAGTTCGTGGGCTAGCTGGGTGCCGCCGAGGCTGAGATGTAGATGTCCATCGATGAGTCCCGGAAGGACGATTCCGTCGCTGACTTCCACAAGTTCATAGTGGGCTGCGGTGTGATTCTTGACCTCCTCGAGGGTGCCGGTCGAAAGGATCTGTCCGTTTTGCACAGCAAAGGCTTCTATCCAGGAGTCGTCCGATACTCCAGTCCAAATAGTGCCGACATATATAACGGTGTTCTGCATGGCGTGTCCTCTTGAAATATCGAGTGCTAAAGAGCTGCGAAGATGTGGCGGCCGGCTGTATTGGTCCAAATGCTGAGGATGGGACAAATGCGTGAGGTGCCCGCTCACGATGAGAACGGGCACCTCAGAACACTTGTCATTTAGCCGAACTACAGCTCCACTAAAGGCCGTTGTGGCTTAGAGTGCGGTGACCTTCGGCAGTGCGACTTGCTTGAGGCCTTCAACACCGAATTCCAGGCCCATACCGGATTTCTTCACGCCACCGAAGGGGATACGAGGATCTACGGCACCGTGCTTGTTAATCCAGGTGGTCCCGGCGATGAGCTGGTTTGCAACTTCACGAGCCTTGGCTTCATCTGCGGACCATACGGAAGAACCCAAGCCAACTTCGAGTTCGTTAGCCCATTCGATTGCCTGGTCGAGCGAGTCATATTTAATGATTGGCAACGCTGGACCAAACTGTTCATTCTGCACCAACGGGTTGTCCTGTGCCACGTCGGAGACGATCGTGGCCGGGTAGAAATAGCCTGGCTGATCCTTCTCCGGGTTCCCACCGGTCGCAATGGTCGCACCGGCTGTGCGCGCATCTTCGACAAGACCTGCAACGATGGACTGCTGGGCTTTGTTCTGGAGCGGTCCAAGCACGTTTTCTTCGGACATGCCCTGGCCCATTGGGGTTTCCGCAGCAATTTTGGCCAGTGCGTTGACCACGTCGTCATAGATGGTGGCCGGCACGTAGAGGCGTTTCAACGCAGCACAGGTTTGGCCGGTATTAATGAAGGCACCCCAGAACAGCTCCTGGGCCATTTCTTCGACGTTGATGTCGTCCAGAACAATACCGGCGTCGTTGCCACCTAGTTCAAGGGTCACACGCTTCATGTCGCTAGCAGCGCTGCGCATGATGGCCTGACCAGTTTTGGTAGAACCGGTGAACATGATCTTGTCGATATCTTTGTGGCCTGAAACAGCCTGACCGATTTCGCCATCTCCGGGCAAAACTTGCAGAACGTCTGCGGGGAGTACCTGGTTGATCACGCGCACCAGGGCTTGGACGGAGAGAGGTGTGTGCTCCGATGGCTTCATGACGACGGTGTTGCCCATCCGCAAGGATGGAGCAAGCTGCCAGACGGAAATCATCATTGGCCAGTTCCACGGGCCGATTGCACCGACCACACCGATTGGAACATAGGAGAGCACAGCATGGCCGGATTCGTCGTCGACGAGAACTTCGTCTTCGACTTCAAAATCGGCGTTGGCACGCAGCCAGGCTTCACAGGCCCCGGCTTCAAAGCGAGCGTTTGGACCGTTGAGTGGTTTACCAACCTCGCGGGCGAGGATTTCAGCCAGCGCCTCAGCTGATTCCTTGACGGCGTCGGCGGCTTTGTGCAGGTAGCCGGAACGTTCCGCATGGGTCAAGGCGCCCCAGGACTTTTGTGCTTCTTTGGCACGGGCAACTGCTGCATCGACGTCGTCGGTGGAGGAGTCTGCGGTGTTCCCGATGAGCTCGTGGGTGGCTGGGTCGTGGACGGCGATACCGTCCTCAACGATAATCGCGGCGAGTAGATTTTCGTAGGTTGTGAGGTCTAAAGACATGAATCCCTCCGTGTAGTATTCGAATCCGAGTCCGAACTCGAGGTCGCTTCTTGAGTCTATGTTGTCAAAGCATGGCGTGTGTCATCTATGGTTTCGGCGCAGATCTCTTGGACTTTTGCGCACATTAGCTTTCCTCCAAAGTGGGGCCACACCTTGTCAGCAGGCTTTACCAATTTTAGTGTGTCAATCCCATGAGGCTACCGAGGTGAATAACAAGAAGTAGATGCATCCAATGGATCATTTGCTCGGTGTCGAGGACTGGCGCGTGACAGTTCCGGGCCCGGGAGGCAGGGTTTTGGTGAAAATTCCGGCACCCACCAGAGCCAAGGCGGCGATCGCCCAGATCCCGGCGGCCAGTGTGGAGACAGCGGTGACCGCAGAAATAAGCAGTGGGCCGCTGAGCATTCCCGTATCGGAGAGCAACCTCCAGAGGGCCAAGAATTTGGGTCGGCCTACGGTTGGGGAATAGTCGGCACCCAGGGTCATCACGATTCCGGCGCCGAAACCATTGCCCAGCCCAATCAAAAATGCTCCGATCATCAGCCATGCACCCGAGGTGGTGAACGGGATAACAGCGCAACCAATGGCAAGTCCGGTCAGACAAGAAACAGCAACCACCCTGCGGCCCTTGCGGTCCATGATCGACCCCGCAGGATAAAACATCAACATGTCTATCGCACCGGAGACCCCGTAGATGAGTGAGGCTTGCGCTGGACTCAACCCCAAGTATTCGGCCCACAGGGGGATGACGGCGGTGCGTGAGGCCCGCAGTGCGGCCAGACACAAAACCCCCAGGCCCGAGGACAACAGAACACGCCAATGTTCTTTGGCCAGGGACCGCATGGTGGGGTTGCTCAAGGTAGCAATCGGCCCCGTCGTGGCGGATTGTCGAGAGGCACCAGGATCGTCGAGCTCGTCAATAAACAACGTGACAATGACTGCTGCACCCATGCAGACCGCGCCAACAGCAAAAGCGCCCTGAATCCCCATGAAGGATTGCACTGCTGCGCCCAGGAAAGGACCGAAGAAGGCACCAACTCGTTGCATGCCACCTAGCATGGACATGGCTCGGGCCCGGTGCGTTATGGGTACAGCGACAGCCAAATAGGATTGCCGTGCCAAGTTGAAACCGGCAGCGGCCATTCCGATGAGCACAATGCCGACCACGTACCCACCAAAGTCGGTAGGTTCGGCCATGGGAAACCAGCCGGCAACCATGGCCCAGGCGAGTGTCACACCCAGGGTGCCTACCGAAGCGGCGATAATCATGGTGGTGCGTTCGCCCGCACGGGACGCCAGTTGTGCCGCTGGGGCATTGGCGAGTAATGAGCCGATACCAATCAGTGTGACGGTACTGGCTGCGACAGCGAGTGATGCTCCGAATCGCGTTGAAGCAGCGGCAATGGCCGGCATGATCGCACCCAAACCGATTGCATAAATCAGTGAGGGTGCATAAATCTGGAACGCATTGGCTAATGGCCCGGCGCTGCGGGACCGATCAGTCATGGCACCTGCTTCTCAAGGAATCTCATTGTTATAGGGCTAACCTACATATTCTATACCGACCCTAAAATGAAGAGGGGTAGGCCCGTGTCACAGAGCTGGTGAATGTTGATGCCGGTACAGACGAGACGTTCCGGTTGCTGGCTGGTCTCTAACGGTTCGCTAAAACGTCGGCGATTTTTGCCACGGCCGGCTCATTTTGCAACGAGGTGGTATCGCCCAGCGTGTCACCTGTGTACAGCTGGGTCAGGAGGCGTCGCATGATTTTGCCCGACCGAGTTTTTGGCACATCCGGAACAAAGACCACGTCATTGGGCTTTGCCACCGGCCCGATCTGCTTCGCCACCAACTGCGTGAGTTCGGCTCGGGCAGCATCATCATGAAACTCTCCGCGAGTCACCACGAAGGCAATGGCGCAGTGACCAGTTTTAGGGTGGGGGACCGGCGTCACACCGGCCTCGATCACGTTGGGATGCGAGACCAGTGCAGATTCGATTTCGATGGTGGATAACCGGTGGCCAGAAATATTGATGACATCATCAATACGACCGAGAATCCAGATGTCGTCGTCCTCATCGGTTTTGGCGCCGTCACCAGCTAAGAACCAGCCCCGACCGGCCTCGGCCCAGTGATAGTCCTGCCAATAGGAGGTGTAAAACCGCTCGGGATTGCCCCAAACAGTGCGTGCGGCACCCGGCCCGGGGCGAGTAACGACGATGACGCCCTGTTCGTTCGATGCCGAGGGGTTGCCGGCTTCGTCGACGACTGCAACGTTCACACCGGGTAGTGGGCGTGAACCGGAGCCGGGTTTGAACGTGGTATCCGTTTGGCGCGGGGAGATGATGGTTGAACCAGTTTCAGACTGCCACCAGGTATCAACCATTGGTACACCCGCGGGGGTATCGCGACCGATGTGGGTGCGCGCCCAATGCCAGGCTTCTGGGTTAACGGCCTCGCCCACGGTTCCAATCAGTCGGATGGAGGACAGATCGTATTCGGCGGGCGGACCGTTTTCATGCCAGCCCATGAGAGATCGCAGCAGTGTGGGCGCGGTGTAGTAACTGGTGACACCGTAACGGTCGATGATTTCGAAATGCCGAGAGGTGTGCGGCGCGTTGGGCACACCTTCATAGATAATCTGCGTGGCACCGTTGGATAGTGGGCCATAAATCTCGTAGGTGTGGGCTGTAACCCAGGCCAGATCTGCGGTGCACCAGTGCACGTCATCGTCCCGCTTGGTGACATCCGGATTCGAGAACAAGTAGTCATAAGTGATGGAGGCGTGTGCCAGATAGCCCGCGGATGTGTGAACCAAGCCTTTGGGCTGCCCGGTGGTGCCGGAGGTATACATGATGAACAGCGGGTGCTCGGATTCGAAGGCCTGGGGGGTGTGTTCGGTGGGTTGCTTGGAAACGATATCGTTCCACCACACATCGCGGCCTTCGGTCCATGGAATATCGGTGTGGCCGGTGCGGTTGACCACGAGCACGTGTTCGATGTTGTTGTCTCCGGCAACGGCCTCATCGGCGGCTGTTTTGACGGGTACGGCTTTGCCCCGGCGGAACTGGCCATCAGAGGTGACCAGCAGTTTAGCGCCGGTATCTTCGACCCGGAATTTGAGGGCATCGGCGGAGAAGCCACCGAAAACCAACGAGTGGACGGCACCGATTCGGGCGCAGGCCAGGGCGATCACTACGGTTTCGACAATGACCGGCAGATAGACGACGACGCGGTCGCCAGCTTTGATGCCGAGTTCGGTCAGCGCATGAGCGGTCTGGGAAACCTCTGCTAAGAGGTCCGCGTAGGTGACGGCGCGTCGGTCGCCTGGTTCGCCTTCAAAATATAGGGCAACTTTAGTGGCGTGACCGGCTGCAACGTGGCGGTCTAGACAGTTGGCCGCAACGTTGAGTTGGCCGCCGTCGTACCAGCGTGCCACGGGGCCTGCGGTGGAGTCTGGGTCCGGTTTTGTCCAGGAATGGATGGTCTCAAATGGTTGGTCCCACTGCAGACGATTGCCTGCTGATTCCCAATAGGCCAGACGTTTGGCTTCATCGACGTGCTGGCCGGTTGCGTCGGCGCGGTGGTGAGCTTGTTGCGGTGCGCGGCCGGGGTTCACATCCGGGTCGGCGGCATCAACAATGGCCTGTGGTAGGGGACCGGGCAGTCCGTTGGATAGCGGTTCGTAGTGCTCGTCGAACAGTTCATCGGTGAGACCGGCACGGTAGATGACGGTGCTATCTGTGGTGTCGATTAGGGATTGAGACATGGAGAATCAAAAAACCTTTCCATCGGTTCTGGCGGTAGCACCTGCACACTGTGTGGTTGCTGCGGCATCAATGAGCCAGATCTCTTAGCCGCTCTGGATGGGTACAGGCATAACCTTAGGCAATAACCGCATGGAACAAAAATTCTGCGGTCATAAATGGATCGACGGGTTAGTGCAGGAGTTTGGCAGGTTGGTACACACCAGCAGCATGCACGACGTCGTCCACCGTGTGACCGTGTCGCAGTACCGACGTTTCGGTCAGGAGCCCATCGGCACGGATCCCATACACCGGCGCTGAAAATGTGCTCGCAGGTCCGAACGCGGTGGCGCCCACATCGAGGATCGCGAGGATATCGCCTTCTTCGATCTCAGGTAGCTGGATGCGGTGGCCGATCATGCCTGTGGGACCCGCGACGTCGTAGTAGAAGAGCTCCGAGGTGTCTTTCCGCTCGCCGAGGTCATCGTAGGCTTCAAAGCGCAATCCTTGGTCTCGTGGCAAGGGTATCTCGACGTGAATAACGGCGATCAGCTTGTTTTCAATGTCCTTCACATATTCAACCCGGGCCAGGATCATGCCGGCTTTAGCGGTGAGCGCGTCGGTGAACTCGGTGACGATGGTGTATTTGCCGTCGAAGAGTTCGGGCACCGTGGTCTGCAGGGCAAAGCGGTGGTTGGAAATTGATGGTGCGACGTCGTCGGAGGCAAAGTTCACCGGCAGGCCCCCGGTCATTTGAATGCGCTGAATTCGTTGGGATCCGGCAGCGTGTTCGAGATCTTCGGCAAGCTGGTAGATGGCTACGACATGTTCGGCGGCGTCCTGCAGCGTGGCCGGTGGGGTCGCAAAATTGAGATGGACCTGGTCGAGCCACGGACGATCAAGGTACGCCTGCAGAATGTCTTGGTGATGGTCCCGCAGCCCAATACCCCGATGCGTGTGGGCCGGGTTTTCGTCATCGATAGGTGCCTGCGAGGTGACGCACAGCCCGAGATAGGGTTGGACGTGCTCTGTCTGCTCGACAAGTTCGTCGATGCGGTTCAGTTCCGCAAAATTATCGACGCTCAAGCTCAGACCCGTTTCCATCAGCTGGCGCAAAATTGACCACGTATTTACCGCGGCGCCGTGGACGAGTTCGTGGGCCATGAATCCGGAGTGCTTAGCAATATCGAGTTCACTGGCAGATGCTGTAACAGCACCGAAACCCCGGGCCCGAAAATGTTCCAGGACACCGGGCAACCCCATTGAGTTCACCGCAACCGCATGCATAATCCACTCTGCTGGATAGGCCTCGCGCAGCTGTTCGATTAGCTGGTCGATGATATTAAAGTTCATCACACCGAGCACAGGCCGTGCGTCATTGAGCAGCGGAACCAACTCTTCAACCGAGGTGCTGCGTTGCGTTGCGATCTGGGTGCCTGAAATTGTCATGGCTCGATCTTACGCCGACGGGTGGGACACGATAAAAACGGCGATGTGATGTTTTAGCTAGCTCGACCATCGCGCGCCTCAGCCAGAAGTTCCAGCGCACGTTGCCGGTTCCGCGCGCCGGGGACATACGGATTGACCATCATATGATCGGTGCCGTAATTCCGCGCCAACTGTTCAAGCTGTGCCAAGACACTGTGTCCAGTACCCACAAGAATGCGGTCAGCATTCTTGGCGATCGCGGCCTGCTGTGCATCGGTGAATTCGATATCAGCCACCTCGTCCAGGGAGCGCAGACGGGCGCCGGGGTTTCGGGTTTGGGTGTCGAGCAACCACAGGTGGAAGGCTTTGGCTAGCAGTTCAGCGTGCTCCTGATCGTCTGCGACGGCAACAAAGACCGCGACCATCACTTCTGGTGTGTCACCAAATATCGACGGTGTGAATTGCTGGCGGTACAGTTCAGCCGCTTTTGGTCCTTTGGTCCCCGGGTTGATGAAATGCGCGAATGTGAAACCCGTACCGTGTTGAGCAGCTAGTCCGGCGGTGTTGCCACTTGAACTCAACACCCACGGTGTGGGAAGTTGCTTGGCCCGCGGGTGTGCCTGCATACCCTCATACGTGCTGCCTTCGGCATGTTGGGCACCCAGGAAACCCAGTAGATCCGCAACTTTGCGTTCGAACGGGAACTGGCGCTCCTTCTCATCGTTCAGGGCGATGGCCTCGGCTCGACCCGCACCGGTAACGCTTCCAACACCCAGGTTGATCCGACCGGGCGCAAAGGTTGCCATCGTCAGAAATGACTCGGCTACCTTATAGGCCGAGTAGTTGGGCAGCATAATTCCGCCCGAGCCAATCTGAAGTTCAGTGGTGATCGACGCCAGTCGTGCTATCAGCATCTCTGGTGCAGTCGACGCGCTGAAATCAAAACCGTGGTGCTCGGGCAACCAGAAGTGTTCGTACCCGAGTTCTTCGGCGCGTAGTGCCAGTCGGTCCATTGCTGCGACAGCGGTTTCTGCATCGGATCCGTCGTCGATCGATGCGTAGTCAAGAACGCTCAGCCTGATGCTCATGGATAATCTTCCTTCCCAAATCCCTGCGGTTGGTGTGGAAGATTTAGGTCCAGCGGGCGATGGCACGTTTCTCGGCCAGGCCCAGCAGGGTGTCGGTAATTTTGCCCAGGATGGCCAGCAGGATGATCGCTAAGATCAGCCGGTCGGTGCGGCCGTTATTTTGGGAGTCGGTGAGCAAGAATCCAAGCCCCATAGAGGATGCGATGAGTTCCGCGGATGTCGGAGGTAGCGCTTCGGGTGATTCGTTGAGGTTTGGGTTGTGCCGGGTCGCGGTCTCGGTTTGTTCAATCGTGGTCATGATTACTCCGAGCTCTCAGCATCTTCGGCAAACTCGGGGGCGAAAAGTGTATCGAGTGCTTCGTCAACGCTCTGCTGGTCGTCAACAACGCCAGATGAAACGAAGGTTGGCGAGAGGTTGGACAGCACTTCGGCTTGTGCTTCCCCCGGGACCGGGCTGATGTCGAAACCAGAACGCTCTTCAATCACTGTCTTGGCGGCTTCGAGGTCAATCTCAGCTTCGTCTGCGAGCAGTTGCGCCGCTTCTTCGGGATGTTCCTGAGCCCACTGACGTGCACGCTCATAGGTGTCGACTACGACTTGTGCGACGTCTGGGGATTCTTCCAGGAACGATTCGGTGGCATTGAGGACCGAATAGGTGTTGAAATCTGTGTTGCGGTAGAGGAACTCGGTGTCGTTCTCGGCCTCTGCCATAACCGGGTCCAGCCCTGACCAGGCATCGACCGAGTCATTTTCTAACGCCGTGTAGCCGTCGTTATGCTGGACGTTTTCGACCTTGATATCTTCCATAGTAAGGCCCGCTTCTTCGAGAGCCTGGGCCAAGAAGAAGTATGGGTCGGTCCCGTGTGTGGCGGCAACGGTACGGCCTTCGAGATCCGCTACGGATTCAACGTCGGAATGTTTGGGGACCACCAATGCGGCCCATTCGGCTTCGCCAAGCACACTGATGGTCTGGATTTCAGTGCCTGATGAGCGAGCAAGCAGCGCGGCCGAGCCTGCCGTTGAGCCTACGTCAATTGCTTCGATGCGCAGGTGCTCGTTGGCGCGATTTGAACCGGCTGAGTACACCCAGTTGACTTCACCATCGAGCTCTTCTTCCAACCAGCCCTGATCTTTGACGATCAACGACAGCGGGTTGTACGTCGCGTAATCGATGTTCAGAGACTCTGTCTCATCTATTTCGGGTGTGTCTTTACCCGAGCAGGCGGTGAGGGCAAGCGTCCCGGCCAGCACTGCAGCGGTCAGGCTTTTCCGTGAAAAGGACATGGGCTATAACTCCGAATTTACAAGTGGTTGTACCCCAAGACCGGTCAGTAGCTGTTCTCGCAGCGAGGCATGACTCCGGATGGTTACGAATCTCAAGTTTATGCACAGGCGGAATCAAATGGAAGTTCGTTACGAAAAATATTCTACCCATACCAGGAGCGGGCGTGAGCCACTGCCCACGCCCGCTCCATCAGTCTTTGATCCGCTTAGCCGCGGGCTTTTTCTCGTCGTCGTTGTTCGACGGTGGCTAGCACCTCGTCACCGGCGTTGGGTCCCGGGGTGATGCCGGTTGGCACACGGAAGAAGAACAGCGCGCCGATGCCCCACCAGATCGCAAAGATCAGCCACGGTTGCCAGCCGAGAGCCGACGGCATGCCGGGCAGGTAGACGCTGAACAGGGCTCCCGTCAGTACCAGTGCAGTCCAGCCGATGAGCTCACCACCGCGACCTCGTCCACCAATCCGCAGTGGTCGGGACATGCCTGGGTCACGACGACGCAGCACAATGAAGATCACCGACACCATGAAGTAAGCGATGATGATCGACGGTGCGCCTGAGTCGACGAGCCAGGTCAGCATGTTCTCGCCGAAGAAGGGTGCGATCAGTGATAACCCACCGATGAAGTACAGGGCATTGGCAGGGGTCCGGTATTTGGGGTGCAGCGTGCCGAACCAGGCCGGCAGCATGCCGGTGCGTGCCATCGAGTACACCAGACGCGAAGCGCCCAGCAATAGCGAGTTCCACGACGTCAAAATGCCTGCGATCCCTCCGGCAATGAGAATATTCGCCATAATTTGGGAATTGAAAAGTGCGCCGAAAGCATCGGCTACCGCAATATCGGTTTGAGCCAGTTCATCAATGCCCATCGCCGACGACGTCGTTAGTACAACCATGATGTACCAGGCCGTGGCCATGGCAACCGAGATGATTACCAGACGCCCAATTTTACGTGCTGGCACGTTGACTTCTTCAGCGGACTGCGGGATGACGTCGAATCCGATGAAGAGAAACGGGATAGCGATCAACACGGTGAAGAAGCCTGCGGTACCTGGGGTAAACAGCGGTTCCATGTTGGCGGCTTCGCCACGCGTCACAGACCCAAAAATCATCAGGACACCGACCACCAGCAGGAAGATCACGGTGAAGTTCTGTGCGATCGATGCTTGTTTGACGCCGCGGACGTTCAGCCAGGTGATCACGATGCCGCCGATCACCCCGATCAGCGCCCAGGTCAAGTGCACGGTGTGCCCGGCCACTTCCCATATTGGGATCGCATTGATTTCGGGGAAAATATAGGCCACCGTACGTGGGAACGCGACGGCTTCGAACGCCACGATAGTGACATATCCACCAGCCAGGGCCCATGAACCAATGAACGCAAAGCGTGGTCCCAGCCCGCGCAGTACATATTGGTGAACGCCACCGGCTAGCGGCATTGCCGAGGTGAGTTCGGAGTAGACGAGACCGACGGCGGCCATGATTGCACCGCCGACGACGATGGCCGCCACAGCACCCATGGTGCCCGCGCTTTCCAGCCAGCCACCGGTAAGGACAACCCAACCGAAGCCGATCATCGCGCCGAACCCGAGGGCGAGCGCGTCAATATTCGTCAGCGTCTTGGCCAATTTGACCGGTTGCTGACTCGAATCCTGTGAGGACATTGTTTACCTTTCGATGATGGGGCTCACTTAGCATACGTCCCTGTCAACATCGTCGAACGTAATGCTTCGACATCCAAACTGGCAATGTCGCTGACAATTGTGTTTCAATGTGTAGTTGAAACCCCATCCAGAGCGGCTGAGAGATCTGGCTCGTTGATGCCGCAGCAACCACACAGTGTGCAGGTGCTACCGCCAGAACCGATGGAAGGAGAACTCATCGTGTCATCTAATCGTCAAATCCTCTTCAATGCGTTCGACATGAATTGTGCCGGACACCAGTCACCTGGTCTGTGGCGGCACCCGGAGGATCACTCACGGGACTACAACAAACTTTCGTACTGGACCGAACTGGCACAAATTTTAGAACGCGGCCTGTTCGATGGTCTATTCATCGCCGATGTGCTCGGCCCCTACGACGTCTACGGTGATAACGCCAACGCCGCACTGACCTCGGGCGCCCAGGTGCCAGTCAACGATCCATTCCTGGTCGTTTCGGCCATGGCAGCCGTCACCGAACATCTCGGATTCGGTGTCACCGCAGGCACCGCCTATGAGCATCCATTTCCGTTCGCCCGTCGACTGGCCACGCTGGACCACCTGACCGGTGGACGCTTCGGTTGGAACATTGTGACCGGTTACCTGCCGTCGGCAGCGCGCAACATGGGCAATGACGACCAAATGGAACACGATCGTCGATACGATCACGCCGACGAATACCTCGAAGTTATTTACAAGCTGCTTGAGGGATCGTGGGAAGACGACGCCGTCCAATATGACCGTGAAACCGGTGTGTTCACCGACCACACCAAGGTGCACAACATTGGACACGAAGGCGAATTCTTCAAAGTACCGGGTGCAGCCGTCACCGAACCATCGGCACAGCGCACCCCGGTCCTGTATCAGGCCGGGGCCTCATCTCGTGGCCGAGGCTTTGGGGCGAAACACGCCGAAGCTACCTTCATCAATTCGCCAACGATCGCGCTTCAAGCCCAGTCCGTTGCGAAGACTCGTGAAGAACTGGTCAAAGCTGGACGCGATCCGTACGACATCCGAATCTTTGGCATGCAGACTATTATTACCGGTGCCACCGACGAGGAAGCCCAAGAAAAATATCGCGACCTCGCACAGTACGCCGATGTGGAAGGTGCCCTGTCGCTGATGTCCGGTTGGATGGGCACAGACTTCGCCAAATATGATCTCGACGCTCCAATCGGCCACATTGAATCCAACGCTATCCAGTCCGCTGCTGAAACGTTCCGGAAAGCCTCGGGCGACGGCGAAGAATGGACCGTGCGAAAACTTGCCGAGTGGGTTGGAGTCGGTGGTTTTGGTCCGATACTGATTGGTTCCGGAGCAACCGTTGCCGAAGAGCTCATTCGTATTCAGGATGAAACCGATCTGGATGGCTTTAACCTGGCCTACCACATCACCCCGGGAACCTTTGAAGATATCGTGGAATACGTCGTTCCAGAACTGCAGTCCCGCGGCCGCTACAAGACCCAGTACACCGACGGTACGCTGCGCCATAAACTTTTTGGTAAAGGCGATCATCTGCCAGAGAACCATGTTGGGGCCAGCTACAAACAGGGTGCACCAGTCGCCCACTAAGCTCCTTCGCAAGCTTCAAAAAGACCGGCCCGCCGCTGTCACGTCAGGCATGAACGGGGCGGTCTTTTTGTCCCCTGATAGCACGGGACAGCGAGAGATTGGCGGCTTACCGCGTCATGGAATGTAGTCTGCTGATATGAGCAATTCATCTGAAACCCGTTGGTTATCTAAAGACGAAGACTTCACCTGGCGGGCTATTTGGTCACTGATGACCTGGCTTCCTGTGAAACTTGAAGCCCAACTTCGAGAAGACCACGGTCTGAGCCTTTCGGAATATTATGCGCTGTCACAAATCTCTGAAGCCCCCGACCGGGCCATCCGCTTGAGTGAGCTCGCAGAGATCACCAATATGACACTTTCGCATTTGTCTCGAGTAATCTCGCGCATGATGAAAGCTGGTTGGGTGGAGCGCGTGACTGACCCCGAGGACGGCCGTTACACGCTCGGTCAGCTCACCGATGCCGGCTGGGACAAAGTCACGGAAATGGCACCTGGTCATGTGGAGGCTGTACAGCAAGCAATCTTTGATCAGCTCAGTGATGAACAGGTCCGTGCGCTCGGAGAAGGCGCCGCACGTGTTGCTGAAGCGGTCTCGCCTCATGGTGAAGTGACCGGGCCACCGAAGGGTCACTGAGTGTTAGTTGGTGGGACTAGCGCTGTTCCCAAGCTGCCATAAGGAGGCGGTCAGACGTCTGTTGGGCGGCCGGATCCCAAATATTACCGGTCACCATGATTTCATCGGCCAAGGTGTACTGCAGCACCCGTTCGAGCTGGTGCACTACATCTTGTGGTGTCCCATAAATCGTTGATGCCAGGGCGCGGTCGATGCGCTGCTGTTGCTGTGCAGAAGGTTGTTCGGCACGGATCGCGGCGGGGTCTTCGAGCGGCTGGAATACCCCGATGCTGCGTGAACGCGTCAGGGCCCAAGCTTCTGAGAGGACTAACTGTTCTGCCGCCTCATAAGAATCTGCCACCGCCACGTTGATGGAGGCTATGACATGTGGCTGTTGGCCGCGGGATGTCGACTCGGCGAACGCCTCACGGTAGTCCACGGCCGTCTGGTTGGCATCCTGCGAGGTCTTGATTCCCCGTGAAACTGCAGGACCTCCGAGTACGAGGCCAGCGCCGCGCGTGGCGGCAAACTGTGCTGAGCCGCCGCCCGTGAGAATAAAAATCGGCGTCTGTGAGCGGTCCTGCGGGTACGCGGTGATCTCACCGGTGGCGTTCAAATAAGCAATGATTTCGTCGACGTCTTCGGCAAAGTGGTCTTTGGCATTTGCTGTCTGTCGCAGCGCTGCACGGACCGGTTTGGTGAACCCGACAGAGGCACCGAGTCCCGCGTCCAAACGGTTCGGATAGAGGGCTTGGAGCGTGCCAAGCTGTTCAGCGACAATCAAAGGTTGGTGACTGGGCACCATGATCCCACCGGTGCCCAAACGAATATGTGAGGTCGCCTCGGCAAGATGGGGGAGCAGCAGGGTTGGGGCAGAACCTGCGATGCCAGGGACCGAATGATGCTGTGCCACCCAAAAACGATGGTAACCCAGCTGCTCAGCGTGCTGGGCACGGGAAGTGACCTCAGCAAATATTTGCGGTGCGCCTACGACCTGGCCGTGTTGTACTCGAGTGTTGGCGCGATCGAGAATGGACAATGGAACTGCGCTCATGGTTTACAGCCCATCACCTTCAACTATCGTGTGCAACGAAATACGCGAACAGAGTTAATGCTGTTGCACCGCCAGTACAACGACACCAGAAGAGAACATATCCTCGTTCAACTGATCAAGGCTGGTGATTTCGTGTACCGGCAGACCATAGTAGCGAGCCAACTCCACCACCGGTGCCTCCTGCTGGAACACCACCAGTGCACCACGTTCCAAGTAATCAACGGAGGCACGGAAATCCGAGAGCGAATCCATCAGCCCCGACTGGTGTGTGACAACCACGATCATCCGGTCGTCTCGAGCAATGGACGCGCCCATGCCTGCAACAACTGCACCATTGGGGAAGAACATATACCCCTGGTGGTCCAAGACGCGAAGGTAGCTGGTCGCATAACCTGCTTGTGCGGAATGGTCCACAATAACTGTGCGTTGTTCCGGCAGAACGTGCTCCAGGCGGTCCAGGAATGCTCGTGCATCCACCGTATCTTCGCGAAGCTGATGCTCCGGAATCGGCCGGGAGTTCCAGTACTTCGATTCCAGCTGTTCGACGGTCTGCTCGGTGCGGTAGCCGAGCTTTGTGCCATTAATGAGCTTACTGGTCTCCACCTCAAGAGAAGTCGCAACCGCTTCAGCATCGGCAATGAGTGATTGAGACACTGGACTGAAGCGACCTACCGCCCAGGGCGATGTATCCACCTGGATAATCACGGCGTTTGGGTTGATGAGTTTTCCGTTGCGGGTGGTCCAATCGTCCAGAGCACACCCGAAGACAACGATGACGTCGGCGCCACGCGCCAATTCAGCGGTGGTTGGCGTGGAAATTTTGCCCAAGATACCAATGTTGAATTGTTGTTCTTCAAATAAGCCATGCGCACCGGCTGAAGTTGCCAACAGGGCGCCAGTTGTATCGGCGAGCGATACCATGGCTGATTTTGCGTGGCGGGCACCACGACCAGCAATGATCAACGGCCAGCGTGCTTGCGACAACGATTTTGCAGCACGGACTACCTGGGAGGTTTGCGGGACAGCACCGGTACGGGGGGCATCGAATGCAGGCTCTGCTTCACCAGTGATCTCGGTGTTCAAGTTTTCCGGATCAACCAGGAGCACTGAGGGCAACTGCTTATTCAGCCCATCAATGACATCTACCATGGCCTGCGAAATGTTCTCTGCCTCGCCGGCTGGAACAGCGGCGGCACCAACTCCGGTAATGAGTCCTGCCCAATTGGCATTCACGCCATTGAACGTCTCATCGGGTTGGACCAGAATGATCACCATTGACAGTTTGTCGCGAACCGCCTGGCCGATCTTGTCCAGCGAAGTGAGGAAGTCGACGGAAGCATCGAGGATCACGGCCGCTGGCGGTCCACCCGCATGGCGATAGCCAGCAGCTGCCATGACAGCTCCGTCGGCGATACCTGTGCGTACGATGTTGAAAGCAATCTCAGCGATGCCGTCAGCGGTGGCAATATTGCCTTCTGCATTATCAAATGCCTCGGTCAACGATGTATCCCAGAGTTGTTCTGGAATAAACACGGTTTCCACGCCGGTAGCAGCACAAAGTTGTGCTAACCGGGTCGAATACACCAATTGGGGCACGATACCTCCTCGAGAATTATCAACTCTAAGGATACGGTCAGAACCTCCGAAGGTAAATCACCGCCTTGAAGGTGGTGTTTCTTACGCACTTAATGCTAGGCCGCCACTGAGCTTTCAGGTCGGCAACGGGCCGCAAATGATCCCGTCTTGCTTGAAAGTAGCAGGGCGCTCGTAGTGCGACCGGGACAAGCGTTAGACGTAACAGCGCACTGACCGTGTCGGAAAACAGATCTTTCAGGCAACTGCGCGGCGCCGACATACTAGATCAGTCCCTGCAGGCCTTACGCGCTCGCCGTATTGGTGAGATTGGGCGGCATGATGCTGGTGGGCGCACGCTGGCCACCGAAGAAGCCGCACGATGGGCTGACACGATCATCACAGAACTCATGGTCACCAGCGTCAAAGAAGTGGCGGCCAAGTAGCATTTTCAGGTTGTGACTCAGTGGGTTGTGGTCACGTTGACCAGGGGAGACACAAAAGGTTTTCGAGAGCTGGTAGTGGAGTGAAAAATACTTCCGCAATAACCTTGACTGTGACGCTGATCACACGCATAATGGTATCTACGATGGAAACCATCTGGTAGACCACCGAACGTCGTGAAGACTTGCGGACCTACCGAAGACGCAGATGTGTTGTTCCTGTGTGGTTATAAGAGGCAGGAAATTCTATTCCTGCGGTATCGCTGAGGTTCTGTGGTTGCGGTACCAGGGCCCGGGGGATTCTGACCCCGGGCCTTGCTCATGCCTCATGCTTCACTGCCGCAGACTAGGCGCAGCGAGCCATTGTGCGAGGCCGGCGGGCAGATAGCGTCGGACGTGGGGTTAGGCTTAGGCTGAGCAATGCTGAACTTTCGTCTCGGGCTAGCTGTTGCGCAGGACTTTGGGTAAGTCGGATCCATCATCGATGACCACGACTTTCGGGGCAGGAGTCCGGGCACACAAGACTTGCCAGACGGTGGCGTTTTCGGCGGTGCACCATTGAAAATTCACCACATGCCCGGCGGCATGGGCGATCGGACAACAGGGATCCGTGTGCAGGTGGATCCCATCAAGTTGGCTCTCATGAAAGGGCTCACCAGTAGTCCAGGGCAGCTAGTGTTTCGGGCTGATATCGACGCTAGGAAACCTGGCGGGAAATGGTGTGCGACGCCTATGAGCGCCGTGGAAATGCTCAGCCTAAAACCTTGGTGCAGCCAAATATTCGCCAGCGCTCCAGCAAGTTCATCGCCCTGGGCACACATTTCTGCCTATGCCCCCTGAGGCGCCGCCGTTTTCGGCTGCTCTGGAGCGGGCCCATGCATGCGATATCCAGGTTCTGGGTCTTGACTTTTTTCCCGTGAGGCAGTTCACCATATTACGCGACATGGAATGCAAATTTCGCATAGTGGAGGTTACGTCGAGTGGATGTGCAGTCGTTTAATGCCCTATCTCCTGCAGAGGCTGAGAGGGTCGTCAGGCCATGCCTCGACGTCCAGCGCTGGGTGGGTGAAGTTGTAAATGGCCGCCCATACGACAGTGTCGAAGATCTCCTTGACCGAGCGGAACAGTCCGGCGGTCAGATCACAACTACAGAAGTAGATCGAGCGCTGGCGCACCATCCGCGAATCGGTGAACGGGCTGAAGGCTCGACTACAGAAGCTACGTTATCCCGAGACGAGCAAGCCGGGCTAGGGATTGATGATGCCGTACAGGCTCAGTTGACCGAAGGTAACGCGGAATACGAGCAACAGTTCGACCAAGTATTTCTAATCCGTGCGGCTGGTCGTAGCTCGCAGGAAATACTGAGTGAACTGCCCCGATGCCGTTTGAGTTCGGTCTGCCAACGTTTGATATCGCCGCTATTATTTCTATGGTGATCGTTGTTTTAGTCATTAAGACTGAAACCACTGCCGACATCATCGCTGTTGGGGAGATCATCGGGACACCGGTTGATTCACGACGAATTGCGGATGGCCTGCGTGCAGATATGCTATCTTCGGCCGTAGCCCCGGTCTTCGGTTCGTTTACTCAATCTGCCTTCGCGCAAAACGTTGGTCTTGTTGCTTTGTCCGGGGTGAAATCACGTTGGGTAGTAACTGCTGGCGGGGTAATCATGGTTGCGCTTGGCCTTGTCCCATGGTTGGGCGAAGTCGTAGCGGCCATCCCGATGCCAGTACTTGGCGGAGCAGGCATCGTCTTATTCGGAACCGTAGCGGCCTCGGGTATTCGGAACCTTTCGACCGTGAAATACGAAGGCAATATGAATTTGATTATTGTTGCCTCGTCACTGGCGTTCGGCATGATCCCTGTGGTTCAACCAGAGTTCTACCATAATTTCCCATCTTGGATCGAGACCATCTTCGAATCCGGAATTTCCTCGGCGGCTATCGTGGCCGTCATCCTGAATATAGTGTTCAACGAGCTCAAAACTGGAAACTCACCTCACCCCTCGGTCTTTGCAACGAAACCGATACGGTTTCTCACCAAGGCACAACTGGAAGATCTCGAGGACGGGGACGTTTTTGTGGATGGCAAACTTGTGGACTGTGATGGCGAAGAAGTCCCCGTTGTGCCCGATGAAAAGCTTAAAGAAATACAAGAAAAAATTGATCACGGAGAAGTGACCACCACTCAAGAACTCGCCCAAGTCGTCCGTGAGGACCAACCACCATCAACTCAACCTCACGACTCGAAGGGAAACCCCTCTCGAAAATAGATCGTTAGCCCCGCACGAGCTTCCTTGAGCTCGCTGATACTGAATCTCGGTTTCCTAGAACATAGGAACCGGGTTGTAGTTTGTGCGCTTAACCCTTCGGGCGTGGATCATCCGGTGCTAAGCCCATCCGGGCATCGTGAATGCGGTGAATAACCTCAATACCCAGCGCTCCAAGCGCCGCAATGCCTACTGCCGCGATAATAATGGGCGTCGGCGGCAAGATGAAGTGGTGGTACCACTGTGATAGCGGGACAACTAACACCAGAATAAATATGATGTGCAGTGCGATGAGCATGCCGATTTTCTGCCAGTTCAAGGGACGTGAAATGACGTTGAGCAACCAGAGGCCGGCCAGGGTCAGGGTAATAAAGGTCGCCGTCTGGAGCTGCTCCATGACGAGTGGAGCGCCTGGATCCTCAGAAGCGTACGGTAAGACGCCGCTGAAATCGCCGGCCCAGACGCGCGCATACCAGTTGATGCCCCACAGTGCTGCGACGAGCATGACGCCGGTTGGTAGAGCGAATTTCAATGCTCGCGATAAGAAACCCGCCACATAGCGCCGCGGATTTGGCATCAGGGCGAGAATAAATGAGGCCAACCCGATGAACAAGAAATCTGCTGTCGACATCTGGCGGGGGAGCGCAGGGTACTGCCACGCCAACAGCGAGAACAGTAAGACAAACAGAAACGCATACGCGGTCTTGGCCAGAAACAGATGGGCCAAGCGTTCCATATTGGCAATGACCTTGCGGCCCTCGGCCAGGACACTTGGGAGACGGGAGAACTTGGAGTCCAGCAGGACCAAGCGGGAGACTGCTTTGGTTGCTGCAGCAGCATCGCCCATGGCAATACCCAAGTCAGCCGTTTTGACCGCCAGAGCGTCATTGACCCCATCACCGGTCATAGCCACCACGCGCTCGCGGTGCTGTAGGGCTTTGACCATTTGCTCTTTTTGGTCGGGCGAGACACGACCGAAGACCGAGTGCTCTTGCATGACCGCTGCCATGTCTTCGATATTGTCCGGTAGGTTGCAAGCGTCATAGCCGGAGTCCGGATGCTCCCAACCGATCTGACGGGCCACCGCCGCCACAGTGTGTGGGGAGTCCCCAGAAATAACCTTCAGTTCGACGCCTTGTTGCTGAAAATACTCGAGCGTCTCGCGGGCATCGTCGCGAACTTTTTCTTCGAAAGTGACCACAGCGGCCGGGTAGAGGTCACCGGGGAGCACAGCATGTTCACCAAACCATGGGTGGGTGGTTGAAGCCGACCGCGACGGCGTAGTCGAATGTGCCAACAACATGGTGCGTTTACCAGAGGACGAGAGCCGTTTTGCTGACTCATGCAGTTCAGCTCTTGCGTCCGTGTCCACGCTGAGGGCATCAATGAGTGCTTCTGGCGCGCCCAGCACCCAGGCACCGGCCGATGCCTGAGTGTCCTGGATGTTGCCGAAGGCAAATGCGGACCAACGTCGTTCGGAGGCAAATGCAATAGCATCGGTCTGTGGCAGTGGCGGGCTCTGGGGGAACGGCTCACGCAGGGCGACCGCCGTGGTGTTGGCATTGGGGTCGGCCCCGATGTGTCCGAGCACCAGCTTCCACCCGTGGTCGGTTGCCGCCAACGCTTTGGCACTCGAGAATTGCATGACCCCTTCGGTCAGCGTCCCGGTCTTATCCAGGCACACGGTATCCACGCGGGCAAGAATCTCGACGGCCGGCTGCTCCTGGATCAGCACCTTTTTACTCCCCAGCGTCAGCGCCGCCACCGCAAACGAAATGGTGGTCATCAGCGCCAAGCCCTGGGGGATCATGGTGGTAATGCCCGCGATCGTGGCAATCAGCGCGGTGTTGAAGCTGCCGTCGTCAACGACCTGCTGCCAACCGCCCAGCGCTTTGATCTGTCCCCAGGCCACGACCGCGATCAGCGGAACCAGGGCTATAGTGATCCAGCTGGCGACCTTATCCAATCCACTGCGCAATTCTGAATGAGCCTTGGTGAATTTACGAGCCCTTCTTGTCAGCCGGGCGGCGTGCGAGTCATGACCGACGCCGGTGATCCGAAAATAGCCGTTACCGGTGACCACCGAGGTACCGGACAGCACCGTGGAGCCGATGTGCCTATAAACCGGATCGGCTTCGCCGGTAATCAGCGACTCATCAATGTCGAGACTTTCAGAGGCCAAGATGAGCCCGTCTGCTGGCACCTGATCGCCAGCCCGTAAGTAGACGACGTCGTCAAGCACTGCTTCTTCGATATTGATTTCGATGTTCGCGCCGTTGCGACGAACCATGATGCCGTCTTGGTGCAGCAGTGCGATGCGATCAAGTTTGAGCTTGGCGGAATATTCTTGTACAACGCCGATCACTACGTTGGACACACCGGCAATCGCGAACAGGAGATCCAACCAGCGGCCCATCAGGATAATGCCGACGGCACACAGGAAAATTACGAGGTTGAATAAGGTCAACAGGTGCGTCCGCAGGATAGTAGCCAATGAGCGTGACGAATCTTCGGGCTGCACATTGACTAGTCCCGATGTGGTGCGGGTCTGAACCTGGTGATCGGTGAGGCCGTGGTGCAGCAGGTCGGCGTCGTCGAGCATGCCCGGCTCGGCGACCCCGCGGGCACTCAAAAGACTCTGGCGATAGTTCTCAGAGACATCCACCGTGGTGGTGTCTCTGGCCGTATCTGATGCGCTGTTGCCCACCGGTGTCGATTCGGTCACTTACTACCTCAATTTGACCTTCAGCTGTACCTCTCCCAGTATCCTATCGAGATTGACGTTAACCTAACTCAGCGCACAGGTGGATTTTTGCTTTCGTGAAAACCCTCACCATGGCGCAGTCATGCCAATGGCAGCGGCGAGCCCGGAAGATACGAGTCGGGGTTAAACAGTACTGCGGCCGGCGTGGTTTCCCATCCAGCCGCAGTACTCACCCAGTATTAGTTGCCGAAACGCTTCGGCAGGGCCGACGCCCACCCTTCGCGCAGCTCGGCAATGCTAGCGCTGAAGAGGTCTTGGATCTCAAGCGCCCCAGAATCGGCATCCACGACGCCGATCCGCAACGCTGGGTAACGGCGCGATTCTGCGATACCGCGGAACCGCACCTCTTCGGACAGGGGCACGGCCACGATGGCACGTGCCTGCGATTCGGAGAACAGGGCGGTAAACGCATCAACATTATCGCGTTCTGTCACATACTCCAGGTTGATACGCACTCCAACACCCGCCTGCAGCACCATATCGGCTAGCGCACCGGCCAGTCCGCCTTCGGACAGATCGTGTGCCGCATCCAGCATGTGGGTGCGAGAGGCGTTGGAGAGCAGTCCGGCCAAGCGTGTTTCCTGAGCCAGGTCTACCTTTGGGGGGACGCCGCCCAGATGTCCCCGCAGATGCGCGAACTGTGAGCCGTCGAGTTCATCGAACGTTTCACCCAGTAAGTATAGGGCCGAGCCGTTGAACGCCGGGTGTAACCAGGACGGTACCGCGGTCGCCACGTCGTCATAGCGGCCCAGCGTCACGATCATTGGTGTCGGATGAATTGGAGTGTCCACCGTCTGGTTGTACAGGGAAACGTTGCCGCCGGTCACCGGGATGTCTAACTCCTGGCAGGCATCAGCAATACCGCGAGTCGATTCAGCGAACTGCCACATCACATCAGGGTTTTCGGGCGAACCAAAGTTCAGACCGTCCGAAATGCCCAGGGGTGTGGCACCTGAAGTCGCTACGTTGCGGTAAGACTCGGCCACGGCCAGCTGGGATCCGTTGTATGGGTCCAGGTAGGCATAACGCGAGTTGCAGTCGATGGCCAACCCGATGCCCATCCCGGTTTCTTCATCCACGCGGATAACCCCGGAATCATTTGGGGCGCCCTGGCGGGTATTGCCACCCACCGAGGTATCGGTCTGAGATGTAATCCAGGAACGGTCAGCCATATTCGCCGAACCCATCAGTTCAACGACGGCGGCTTTCAGCTCGTCACCGGTACTGGGCAGAATCGCTGCTGCAGCCGAGGCCCGGAACGTATCGGCCTGCAGAGCATCTTGCGATGCCGGGCGAGCATAAGGACGCTCATACACCGGGCTATCATCAGCCACCGTCACCGGATCGACGTCGACGATGCGCTCGCCGTTCCAGTCGATGGTCAACCGGCCCGAGTCGTTGACCTCGCCCAGCCACGAGTACTCGACACCGTAGTTGTGCATAATCTGTTCGAACGCTTCGGTGTTGTCCGGAGTTACGACAGCCATCATGCGTTCTTGGGATTCGGCCATCAGAATGTCTCCTGCCGACAACCCCTCATCGCGCAACAGTACGTTGGTCAGCTCAATGTGCATCCCCCCGTCACCGCCGGCCGCCAGCTCACTGGTGGCACACGCAATACCGGCGGCACCCAGATCCTGAATACCCTCGACCAGCGATTTGGAGAACAGCTCGAGGGTCGCCTCGATAATCACGTTTTCTTGGAGCGGATCACCGGCCTGCACCACGGGAGTATTGGCAGCACCTTCATCGTCGAAGGAGGCCGAGCTCATCGCAGCGCCACCGATGCCATCCCCACCGGTCCGAGCCCCGAAAAGCACAATCTTGTTGCCTGCACCCGAAGCCTGCGCCAGGCGCAGGTCTTCGTGACGAAGTACGCCCACGGCACCGGCATTGACTAGCGGATTGCCCTGGAACACCGGGTCAAAATCGGTCTCCCCGGCAATATTGGGTACGCCCAAGATATT
>NZ_JAKDKW010000094.1 GCF_030453185.1 Yaniella sp.
GCGCTGGCTGGTCAGATCTATGATCCGGTCCGGTACTCGTCGATCCAGCCGTGGCACGAGGCCCACGGCGCCACCCCGATGGTGGCCGGTGCTTGGATTCGTCCAGAACACTATGGCAATCCAGAAGCTGAGGTGCGCCGGGTCCGGGAAAAGGTTGGCATCATCGATGTCAGCCCGCTGGGCAAAATCGACCTGCGCGGCCCCGATGTGCCCAAACTGCTCAACCTGCTCTACTCCAATAAATGGTCCAAACTCGATATCGGTAAGGTCCGCTACGGTGCCATGATGTCTGAAGACGGCGTGGTCATGGACGACGGTGTGACCGCCCACCTGGGCGAGGACCACTACCTGCTGACCACCACTTCCGGTGGTGCCGGTCGAGTCTGGGACTGGATCGAAGAATGGCTGCAAGCCTACCGCCCCGAATGGCAGGTCCATGCAACACCGGTGACCACCGCCTACACGAGTATCAATGTCGCCGGCCCCCATGCCCGAACTCTGCTGTCACGGTTGACCGACGTCGACCTGTCGTCCGAGGCATTCAAGTTCATGCAGGTACGCACCGGCACGGTCGCCGGTGTTGCTGACACCATTCTGTGGCGCATCGGATTCACCGGTGAGCTCTCCTATGAAATTCACGTCCCGGCCGCCTACGGTCTGCACGTCTGGGAAGCCCTGCTAGAAGCCGGCAAAGACCTCGGCGTTGGCCCATTCGGTATCGAAGCTCAGCGCGTCTTACGTCTGGAATCCGGCCAGCTCATTATTGGCCAGGACACCGACGGCCTCACCCAGGCCTACAGCGCCGGCCTGGACTGGGCGGTCAAACTCGATAAAGACGACTTCGTGGGCAAACCGGAACTGCTCTGGCAGAAGAACAAACAATCTGGTCCACGCATGGTTGCGCTCCAACCGGTCGACCCGACCATTGTGCCCACCGAGGCAAGCCAAATCATGGATGCCAATGGCAACATTGCCGGACGGATTACCTCGAGTCGCCACTCGCCCACTCTGAACCGGTCGATCTGTCTGGCACAAGTGGACATATCGCTTTCCGAACCAGGAACTATGGTGGATGTTCGGCTGCCAGATGCGTCCACAATCCAGGCCAAAGTGATGTCAGGTATGACAGCCGTGGACCCCGAGGGTACACGCAAGGACAACGACACCGTACCGCAGTCGCTGATTACCTTTGCCGAACCCGTGGCACGTGGCCCCATGGCCCTGGGTGCGGCAACCACACGGATCGGTGATTGGGAGGTCGGCGCCCAACCATCCACCGCAGCATTGACGCTGGAGGACCAGTCCGCACTGGCAAAGATCGAAGTCCGCAGCAAGGCTAACGGTGCCATTGCCGATAAACTGCAAACCCACTTCGGTCGGGTCTATCAGGGCGATGGTGGCACACTGGTGATCGGGTCCGGTCCGGGTCAGTGGCACGTGATTTCCGAGGTCAATTCACAAGACACTGCCCTAGCCGAACTCCAACAGCTCGCTGCTGCCAGCGATGAACTGACGACGGCAGTCGATCTCACCCACGGACGGGCCATGTTCCGGCTGACCGGCGATGACGCCGCCGGGTTGCTCAATAAGCTGTGCTCGCTGGAATTCGCCGATGATATGGTGCCCGATGGTGCCGCACTACGCAGCTCCGTAGCCGGTGTGGTCACCGATATTGCCCGCAACGACCAATCGGGCATGCGCAGCTACTTGCTGCACTGCGAGCGCTCATCGGGCCAGTACCTGTGGGATACGCTGCTAGATGCCGGTGCCGAATATCGCATCGAACCAGCAGGCTTTAGCGCAGGCTAAACCCCACCACCATCAAACATGTGGCCGGTCCCAATTACGGGGCCGGCCACTATGTGTGTGCGCTGTCGAACAGCCGGAACTATTCTGCGACGTCGGTTACCGAATAGTCGGCGTCACGGCGAGCATCCTTGGCACCGATCACGCTGCCGTTTTCGTAATCAATTTCCAGCGCCTGAACCGAGCCAAAGACCGCATCGGCGCGCGTGGTGACCTGAGGTTCCCAACCACGCTGGCCGATCAGCTCGGTAACTTCTGCGCTGGGCTCTTGTTCCATGGCCAACACGCCATCTTGCAGGCTATGCCGGGGCGCATCGATGGCCTCTTGCAGCGGTGCGTCCTGCAGACCCCACGGGATCATAACGGAAGTCAGGATATTTGGAATCTGGTGGCCGCCCGGTGTACCAATGCCCAGCACCACTCGTCCCTGATCATCCAGCACCAGTGACGGCGCCGACCAGCTGACAGATTTACGTCCGGGCTCAGGCTGATTCGATGGGGTGTCGATGGCTTCGAACCGGGAGAGCTGGTCGTTCAGGAAGAAGCCACCCACGTACTCGGATTCGTTGCCACCCCAGAAACTGGTCAGGGTATTGGTCATGGAGACGGTGAGGCCCGAGTCATCGACCACGGTCACATGCGTGGTGTTCCCGGCCTCGATTTCCGCACGCTCACCCTCTTCGCCCTGAGCTCCCCGTGCCGAAGCCGGTTCAGCCGAATTCGCGTTGGAATCCGCATCGGTAAGTTGATCGGTGGGAACATCCACGAAATCTGGGTCACCGAAGTGATCGCTCACGCTCTGATTCGCAGTCTGCCAAGCATTGGACGTGTGATCAATGTAGTCGGCCGAGCCCGGAGCCGAATCGCCTGCCCCCAGGGATTCGGCAATCTGGAGCTGTTGGACCACGGCTGCCCCCGGCAGCGGTGGTGCGGCTGAGACGAACTCATACTCGCCGAATGTGCCACTGACCGGCGGGGCTTCTTCGGTTTCATAGTTCGCCAAGGTTTGGGCATCCAAGCCATCAACCTGGGAGAGCTCTTCGGCGATCGAGCCGGTATAAAAGTCCTCCGGCCCCTCTTCGGCCAGTGTTCTCAGCGTCTCCGCCAGGTCTTCCTGCACCAGGGTATCCCCGGCAGAAAGCGGCTGGCCCCAACTATGGAAGTGGCCCAGCCCAGAGATCGAGGCCGGCCCCCAGTCACTTTCGAACCGCTGCGCCAAGAGCTCTGTGACTTCAAATCCTTCATCAGCAAGCTCGATGGACGGGGCCAAGAGTTCGGCCCATTCCATGCTGCCGTGTTCCTCGTGCAGGGTGGCCATCCCGTCAACCATCCCGGGCACACCCGTGCCAGAGTCTGGGATGTTGCCGTCTGCGGCCACCACTTCACGGTAGTCATAGCCCACAGGATCCATGGACGGGCTGGCCAGCAGGGTGGATCCACCGCCGCCAATACCTGATGCATACGGCTCCACCACGCTGATGGCAAATGCGGTGGCGATCGCCGCGTCGACGGCGTTGCCGCCGTCTTCTAAGATCTGCATCCCCGCATCCACCGCATCCGGGTGCGCGGCAGCCACACCGTGTTGCTTCAGTTCAGCCGCTGCCTCGGAGGTCTCTTCTTCGGCTTCTTCAGTGGTTTCCTGTGGTGTCGGTTCACTGGGCGTTGTCGAAGGGGTCACGGGGTCTTGTTCTGCTGATTCGCCAGCGCAACCGCTCACGGCAAGCATCGTCGCCAGTGAAGTCATGGATATCAGCATGCGAAAACGGGACCGCGTTTTCGGTAGGGGCCTCGACATTCGCGGGTTCCTTCCGGTCAGAGCATAGATTTGGCCACAGTAACACGACTGTGCCGCCCCTATTTTACTCGTATCGGCGTGTTTGGCCTGGTCAAGCCAAATCGTGTTGAGTATCCAGTTAGCATGAAGCTGAAGCACTTAGACTTCCAAACCTGATGACCTCCACACGAAACCAGAACCCGCATATGACTCAAGCTCCGGTCTCGACCCCCAAGGATCGCAGCGACGGTAAGTCTCGCAGACTCCACGGCCTTGACGCTGCCCGCGCCCTTGCGATCGTTGGAATGCTTGCCGTCAATGTTGGGCCGCGCAAAGAAGACGGCGAAACCGGGCTTGCCGTACTCATCTACGATCTCCCCCACGGCCGCGCATCGCTGTTGTTTATGATCCTTGCCGGCATCGGTATGTCGCTGATGACCAAACGTTCCCGCCAGACTTCAGCACCACTGCCATGGCACACCATCGTCTGGCGTGCGGCACTGTTGATTTTCAGTGGGTTGGCACTCCAGATGCTCGATCACGACATCAGCGTGATTTTGACCTATTACGGGGTGCTGTTTTTATGTGGTCTGCCGCTGTTGCGAGCGCCCACCTGGTTGGTGACAGCGTTGGCAATGGTGAGCCTGGTAGCGGGTCCGGTGGTGTGGCTGTATATGCAACAAAAAACCTCCACGACCTTTGATTTCTCAGCACCCTCATTCACCGATCCACTATGGACCATAGTCCACGCCACGCTACTGACCGGCGCCTACCCCGTGGCCGTTTGGCTTGCACCGTTCCTCCTCGGCATGGTGTTGGGGCGGCTTGCACTGTCCGAGCGAACAGTGCAACACCGCCTCATCGGCTGGGGTGCGGTGGCCACCACCGTCCCGATGATCACCTGGTTACTCCTGGTTGTAGCCAACGGTTTCCCGACATCGGAGTACGGGTGGGACCAGCTCATGTCGGCAGAACCCCATTCGCAAATGCCGCTGTGGATGATCTCCGGTTGTGGCAGCGCAGTCTTGGTTATCGGCATGTTCCTACGGGGCGAGCAAGTGGTCGTGCACCGGCTCAGCTGGTTGGTCTCAGCCGGTCGCCTGGCATTAACCATTTATGTGGCGCACCTGTTTATCTTGGCCTGGCTTGTCCGCCCCGGCCCCAACAACCTCGTGGAAGGGTACGTGACCATCGCGATCATGTCGGTATTCTTTATTGCCTCCGCGCACCTGTGGTGGCGCCACCTAGGAATCGGGCCGCTTGAACGGCTGCTTCGCTGGCCACCACGCCTTACTCGCTAGATAAATGCACTGTTCTTACCGGACTAGACGAACAGGTCATGTTGTTTGAATCGTCAGGACTGCTTGAAGGACTGGGCTACGTGACCTCCACCAAATACGCTATACTTGTATAACAAAGGGAAGGTGGGCGCTATGACAAAAACACAGCTGAATGTACGCATTGACCACGAATTGGATAATCGCCTGGCTGAACTAGCCAAAAGAACCGGACGCACAAAAAGTTTTTACACCGTTGAAGCGATCAAAGAATTCCTTGAAGATCAAGAGGACTACTATTTGGCGAAGGACTCGCTTGCGGAATTCCAAGACTCCGGTGAGGCTGCTATTGACATGGAAGACGTTGATTGGGATAACACCAATCGATGACGTATCGGATTCGTTTCACGCCCAAGGCAAACAAACAAGTACGTCGGCTTGATAAGCCTGTTGCACACCGGATCCGTGAATATCTAGAACAACTTGATCCTGAAAATCCGAGAGTAGCGGGCAAACCCCTCAAAGGTGGCAGTGGCTTTTGGCGTTATCGTGTTGGGGATTACCGCATCTTGGTAAGCATTCAAGACGCCGAACTGCTTGTACTAGTCATTGATGTAGATCACCGACGCCAGGTGTATCGAAACCTCTAAAATTGCCCCACCACAGCCCGCACCTAGTCGCATGGCAAGCACTCCTGCCGGTCGCACCCACAGTGGTCGCACTCTTGGGATTGCGCATGATGGCAAGAACCGCTGTTGGCCACCGCGCCTCAACAAATAGCGTGCTAACGCACAATCCATAGGTCAATAATCACAGCATCGGGTTCACGTCGTCCAGAACCAATGACGACGGTCGACTCCAACCACTGCCAGGAAGTCTCTGGGGTATCAGCGACCTCAAACCGTGGAGCACAGCGGAAATAGATACGCTCGGCCGGAACTTTCTCACCCTTGGCAATCGCCGCGATATCTTCGGCTGAACCGGTTCGATAGGCAACATTGGTCACGAACAGGCGTGCGCCATCCGCAAGCTCAACGACATAGCGGGCATCAAGATCAGACTCTGTTGCACTACGAATGACCTGAAAATCAGCACCGGCGTTCAGGATCGTACCCGAAACCCCTGGGCCCGACAGTGCGCCGCCGGTAATCGGGATGACACGACGCTGGCCGGCGTGGGTGCGACCAACCACCACTGGTGTATCAACTTCAATATCCAATGTGCCGAAGTATTCCAGGTTCGGTGCCTGTGGTGCGGTGCTATGTGATGCAGTAGTCATAGCTTCTAGGCTAGTCGGCCCGCCCTCAAGGCAACACACCAAGTCACGATCGGTGTTTAACTTCTTCTAATCCCACGACCGCGATAGCACTGCCGGCTATGACCAACAGTGGTATCCACCATTCCCACGCACCCGGGTTGTCGGGGAACACAATATTCAGCAGCAGTGAGCCCTTCCCCAAGAGGTTTCCAATCAGCGGCAACAAGCCAAAACTCAACCCTACAAAGAAGGCTGCCCCCTGCGCCGCTTGAAGTTTCGTCTTCGAATTCGTCATGATACCCGCCCGCCTTTTTACAATACACTTGTATTTTTTCACGTGGTCATGAACCATGTCAATACGTTCGTATTGTTATACTTTGAGGGTGCCAAAAATCGTGAATGTCCCAGCGCAGAAATCGCGCATCGCCGCTGCCGTTTGGCGCCTTGTTGCCCACCGGGGCCTTGATGCAGTCTCCATGCGAGCGGTAGCCACCGAGGCAGGCATCTCTATGGGACAGGTTCAGCATTATTTCGCGTCCAAACATGACCTGCTATATGCAGGAATTGAGCACTCATACGCCCTCATTGAGCGGATGATCGAAGAAAGCTCCCCGTCGGAGAGCACCTCCCCCAGCGCCCTGCTCTATACGATCTTCACGCTGCTGCTCGGCGAGAAAGCGGAAATGCGTGATGCGATTCGTGTGAACTTAGCGTTTGCCGCCCGCAATGAAAAAGAAGCTCGAATCCAAGAGTTACTCACTTCAGGAGATGCCGAAATCATCGACCTCACCCAAAGTGTCATGCGACAGGCCCAGCAAGCAGGCGACATACCAACCGACCTTGACTCAGAGTCTGAAGCACGCGCGCTCTTTGCGTGTGTCCAGGGACTCGGCATCCAGGTCTCGGTCTACCAGTACGACGCCGCCGAAGCCCGCAGAACACTGCTGCATTATCTGCACCGCCTAGGGCTCACCTTATCCCCCTGATGTTCGGGTTTTCCATAATCAAAGTGTCCGGGTTTCTCGGTGTTGCTTTGTCGCGCGGAACCATACTGTTAAAGCATGACTTCAACAACAGCTCCCCCAGCGGCTCACAAAGCCGCCCGCCCGCCATTACGGTTGGGCCTGACACTCTTACATCTGGCCGTTATGGGTTCACTCGGATGGGCAGTCATCGGACTGCTCGGTGGTGCCATCGGCGCCGGCATCGGACTGCTGTTCGTGCTCGGTGTCGGCGTCATCGTCCTGCTCGGTGTGCTCTACGCCTTATTCGGTCTCGCCTGGTTTGAAATCGAACGCATTGCCAGTCTCTACAAACTGCCGGCCCACTCGTTGACGTGGCGGCCGGCAACCCAACCCGGTTTCGTTGGCTACCTGAAATCGCTGGGCA
>NZ_JAKDKW010000155.1 GCF_030453185.1 Yaniella sp.
CTCAAGTGCCAGGTACCGTCCGGTCGTAGAGTTCTGGTCTTGGCCTAGCTCCGCGGGGGTAGTCGCTGCTATGACCTGTCCACCGGATTCGCCAGCGCCTGGACCCATATCGATGACATGATCTGCCGTAGCGATCACGGATTGGTCGTGTTCGACCACGATGACGGTGTGTCCGTGGTCTACCAGTCGGTGTAGTTGAGCATTGAGCAAGGCCACGTCTGCAGGGTGCAACCCCGACGATGGCTCATCGAGTAGATACAGAGTGTGTTTGGTGGTGATGCGTTGCAGCTCGGTGGCTAATTTGATGCGCTGAGCCTCACCGCCTGATAGCTCTGTTGCACGTTGCCCCAGCGTGATGTAGCCCAAGCCGATCGCGTCGAGCGCTTCAAGTGCACGCAGGATCGTGGCCTCTTCGGCGAATACGTGCTTTGCTTCATGGACCGAGAGACCGAGAATATCGGCCACTGTGTGCCCATTCCAAGTAACCTCCAAGATTTCAGACTTGAAGCGTTGTCCATGGCACGTCGGACAGGTGGCATAAGAACCGGGTAAGAAGATCAGCTCAACTTCAATCTGTCCCAGCCCGGAACATTCAGGACAACGTCCATCGGTCACGTTGAAGGAAAAACGGCCGATACCCCAGCCACGCTGCTTGGCTTCATCGGTGGCCGCGAAAATCCTTCGGACCCGATCAAACAGCCCGGTGTAGGTCGCCACCACCGAGCGGGGAGTGCGGCCAATTGGGCGCTGAGTAATATGGACGAGACGCTGAATGTGTTCCAAGCCGGTCACGGCGCGCACCTTCACGTCGTCGGCATCGGCTGCATCGTCATTCGTCGGTTCATCGCTCACGGTGGTGGAAACACTGTTACCCACAATGGTGCCCAGAACATGGGTTACCAGCGTAGATTTTCCCGAGCCAGAGACACCGGAGACCGCCGTTAACTGGCCCAAGGGGAAGTCGACATCAAGGTCTTCGATGGTACGCGCGTTCACACCTTCGAGCTGGAGCGTTCCGGTAGCCTCACGACTTGGGGTGTCTTTGAGCTGCAACGGAGGAGCATTGACGAATCGGGCGGTAATCGATTCTTCGACGTCTGCTAGACCGTAGATGGGGCCGGAATAGATAACCCGCCCACCACTGATACCCGCTTTCGGGCCAACATCAATGATCCAGTCTGCTTTGGCGACCAGCGACATATCGTGCTCCACGAGCAGTACCGAGTTTCCTTCTGCAATGAACCGCTCAAACAGTTTGGACAGCATATGCTTTTCTGCGGGGTGCAGACCTGCGGAGGGTTCATCGAGTACGTAGGCCACTCCGAAGAGTCCTTCGCGCACCTGGGAAGCAAGCCGCAGTCGCTGAAGCTCTCCGGTAGATAATGTATTGGCGGCCCGGTCCATGGAGAGGTGGCCCAGTCCCAGACCATTGACCGCGTCCAACACTGATAACGCCGCGGGTAAAAGGATGCGTTCTGCTCCCAGTACGGGGCCATCATCGCGTGCGTCTGACTCAGCAAGCGCTCGATGCCGGTTCTGCAGCA
>NZ_JAKDKW010000095.1 GCF_030453185.1 Yaniella sp.
AGCGCCGTTCAAAACCTGGATCAGCAGAATTTCTTTATTGTCCAACCGGGTATACGAGCCGGTACAGGGTCGGGGCTGTCTTTGAGAGCATTGTGGCTTATTATGATGCGAGAGTCACGTGCCCAGAGAAATGCTGAAGACTTCGCATAGCTGCGGTGCATAGCGTCAGAGGCGCGTTAGTAGGAATGGTGCGCGTATTTACGAGAATTCGTTGTGTGCTGTTTGCTGTTGGTCCAGCGCCGACTGGGATTCCTGGAGGTATCGGATGACGACTGACGCTCCGATCAGTGCAGCTCCTACTGGAAATGCTACGTTTTGAATGATGCTCAATGCTGGAGAGAGCAGCCAGAACCATAACGATTGGCTTGTTTGATCGGAAGTCAATGCGGTTTGAACCCCGGCGCTGGTGTACGCATAAAACGCGATCGCGCCCACGATGAGGAATCCAACGCCCCACCACAGGATGCGTTTGGGGGATGTATTCATGACGACGACCTCCTTGCGGTCTTTAGAGAAAAAAGCTCGGGCCTGGCATTCCACCGTGGGATGACCATTGGTGCCCATCCGGGGATAGGTGCCAGCACTAAGGTAACTAGCCTTAGCTCGGTGCGGGTCCTACTGTCTTCTTTGTATGTTTATTTGTGCGATGCTCCCCCGAAGTTTGCCGGAATCACGTCGGGTTCGCGTTTTTCGACGCTGATGATGTCGCCGGTGAACGAATCGAGCTCAACGTGTTTGGGTTCGTCAGAATTCAGGAGGGCGTTTTCTTCGTCGGTGAACGACTCCACGTAGTGTTCTGGTGCCACGGCCACTTCGGGTACCGTTTCCTGGCCCGGAGGAAGTGGGACATACGAGTCCTGAGTTTCACCGGCTTGGCGTTCATGCGCCAACAATCGGTCGGTGAACGGGTTAGCTCTCACAGGCGGTTCCAGAGGATGTCGCTGTGATGCTTCATCTGAGGGGGCCGGCTGCACAGAAAGTTCGTAGACCGTATCGTCAGCCTGTGTCGCCGCTGGAGTAAGAAACAGTGTCGTTCCAGCCAGGGCGGCTACTGCAATGACTCCACCGGTCGCTAATTGGCGTAGTGGGAATCTGCGAGGGGTCGTCTTCATGGCTTGTAGCCTATTCCTACAGTGAGGTGGGTGAGTTGATAAGTGTTGTCTTTCCACCGTGACACGAATCCTTGCAACCTTCAAGGTCATCACATTGTCCTGTAAAGCAGGTTGATCTTTTTGTCGGCCAATCTAATGCTTGCCGCGCTCCCACGTGTAAAGGCAGGTATACCCGTTTTACACGCACATCTACCAGTCTTGGTCAGTTCCGGCATTCTAAGTGGTGCATTTGGGGAGCAAGAGATTAAGTGACAGGAGGACCGCCACATGAAGCTGCGAAATCCCGCCAAACGAAGTTAACAGTCACAGCATACTCTCGGTGGAATGATCAACGTGTAAAAGGGTATACACGGCTGGATACTTAATGCATCCTTTGATGAGGCGTGTCATACAGTCCTATTAAACAAGGAAAGATGCCCTATGCGCTGTCTAATTGGTATTCATATGCTTGACGGACTAAACCTATGATGTAAAAGAAGTCTGATTTTTCGTCTAAGGAGACTTCTGTCACCAATCCTGTTTCGCGGTGACGAGTTCGGCATAATCACGAGTCCGGCATAATCGCTGTTATCCCGAATTCGGGATAATAGTGAGTCGCAGTTCAAGACCATGAAATACACACCAGATTACCCAGAACGCTTCGCTTCCATTGGTGAGGCCAGGGCCTGGATGGCAGCATTCATCGACTGGTATAACCACGAACACCGCCACAGCGGCATCGGATTACACACCCCAGCCAGCGTGCATTACGGCACCGCAGAACACGTGCGTGATCAGCGCCAAGTCACCCTGGATGCAGCATATGCAGCACACCCAGAAAGGTTCCACCGGCGACCCCAAGCACCTAAACTACCAACCCGCGTTACGATTAACGCTCCCCAAAAAACCACGCAATCTACACAACTTCAACACGCATAACATGTCTCATTTGATTTGACACGTACCGAGTGGTGTTGGCAGCGGTCTGATCACTGTGTAACTCTGCTTATTAATCTCAGGGTGACAATGTCAATGTGAGGTCACGATTCGGGAACATTCTCTATGTATCTTGGGAATCGACGGCAAACACAATTGCTTTGAAGATCCTGTCAACCTAAGGTGGTCGTTCACGTGCCACGACATCGGAAGCGCTTCGACTGAAACCCAGAATGTAACGGTTTGTCTGAACATGCCTAGCGTAACTTGCACATAGGGGTTGAGCGCTGGGTGCCTCGTGAATTGTTGAAATGGGGAAGGTAGTTACGATGAGTGATCCGCACATTACTTGGATTCAAAATTGGCTGAACGAAACCTACGGATCAGTACCTGGATGGGGTGATCTTGAAGTCACAGGTCGAACTGGCTGGCCAACAATGTACGCATTGCGCCGAAGCCTTCAAGTTGAGCTTGGCATTGAAACACTTGGCGATGGATTCGGAGACCAGACGAAATCTGCATTTATCTCTCAGATTGGGCGAATTGATAACGGCACAACTGACGAGAACCTGCTGAGGTTGGTCAGTGGGAGCCTATGGTGTAAAGGCCATACTGGAATTTATGAAGAAGCGCGTGACGATGCTGAGCCGGTGACTTTCGATGAAGTTGAAGATGGTGTGGCGAACGCTCGAGAAAACCTGGGCCTTGATGCCGATGAGACCTATGTAGACGTAAAGCTCATGGCATCGCTAATGTCGATGGATGCTGACCGTATTCCCATCACTAGCGATGGAACACAAGAAGTTCGAGACGTCCAGCAATGGCTGAATGCGACTTATTCGAATCGAAGAGATTTCGAACTTGGCCCCACTGATGGAATGTTTTCACGTCAGGTACAAGAATCCATGATGTTTGCCCTGCAATATGAATTCGGTATGGACGACGATACAGCCAACGGAAATTTTGGACCCGGTACACGTGCAGGCCTTAGAGATTACGCTCAAGTCGGTCCAGGGTCTACAGATGGGGAGTCAAATTTCGTCCGCCTCTATCAAGGGGCCATGCGGTTTAACCTGTACGAAGTTCCATTCAATGGGTCTTTTGACGACGAAACCTCAAGCATGACCAGTGACTTTCAGTCTTTCATGGAAATACCGATCAGTGGCGAGGGCGACTACACGACGTGGGCTAACCTCCTTGTCTCCTCGGGAGATACCAGCATCAGCACCGAAGGCTTTGACACCTCCACACAACTCACCGCCAGTAACGCTCACGACGCTGTTGACAGCGGCTACACACATGTCGGACGCTACATCGTCGGAGCAGGAAAATTCCTGACGACTCCAGAACTGTATGCGCTGAAGGACTCTGGCTTGCGAATGTGGCCCATCCATCAGAGGTTTAATAACGAAGTTCGTCACATGACTTACAATAACGGTTTCGATCATGGAATCGAGGCCATGGATCGCACTCGTGTGCTTGGGCTACCAGACAACGTGGCACTATATTTCTCAGTGGATTTCGACCCAGTCGATGTAGAAATTGAAGGTCCTGTTCGTGAATACTTTCAAGGTGTCAATGACGCGTTGGCATTAACTTGTCTAGGTGATATCAGCGTAGGTGTTTATGGCACACGAAATGTCTGTCAAATAATTATCGATGCTGAGCTTGCGGAAGCAGCTTTCGTATCAGGGATGTCCACGGGTTTTTCCGGCAATATGGGTGTTCGGATGCCGGAAGCATGGCACTACAACCAAATAGTTGAACTTTCCGAAGAAGAGTCTGGTTTCGGGGTGAATATTGATAAAGTCGTAGTGTCTTCCAAGGCGGATGCAGTGAATCTGGACAACTACACGCCACCGCCTGAAGCTGTCGATCGGCCGATCACAGACACAGGGTTTGACTATGTCTACGAATGGATAGCAGAAACAGAAAGTGCCTGCGAAAGAGCCTTGGTGGAAGAAAGCACGGTCGGCTTCGACCTCACATTCTACACAGGCCATATCCCCACCGCTGTTGCTCACCAAATTCGTCTTGACGATTATTGGAGCAGTCTTTGGCGGACGTATACAAATATTAGCTCTACAGCAACTGATGAGCGCAGTGGAGCTGCACTTGGAACGTGCCTGAGTACTATGAGCGAAGTACAGCCCTCCAGACCAACCTCGGATCGCGATGTCACTCATTGGGCCGCGACTTTCTTGGGATATCACATTTGGGGTATTTCCAGCCCTGCGGACAGCTTTCGTGCAGGAGATCTCGGAGGGTGGGCGCTAGATCTATTACAGGCTTGGGGGGTATACGCCCGAGAAGGCCAGCCAGGCGATGTTTACGATTGGATGGAAGCCAACCTCGGCAAATCTGACGAATCAGCATTCGGCTACGATGACTTAGTCGCAGACGCTGATGCCTATCTGTGTGCAGCATCGATGCAAAACGATGGTGTAGGGCAACTCTCCTCAGCTATGAGAAATGTCTATCAACAAGATGCAGCCTCTCGCCTAGCGCGCTTCTACAACGATCGTTTTGGACAATCGTCAGAAAACGTGGCATCTGCTATGGAAAATTTGGTGGGCGGCATGTTTGACGGGAGTTTTCCTGTACCGATAGATCTACTCCGTGACGCCGCTGGATTGAACCCCGAAGATGAGGAAGGCCTACCCATGCCATCGAACGCCCAGGCTCAAGAGTGCGGGCGTGCCCTTGGTACCGTATTGGCCCAATTAGGGCAATAATGCGACCAGTAGCAGAAGCCACTAATGACAGTGCCTGGGAGAAAGGCTCCCATCGGACGTATTCTCCGGTGCCCGGCTGGTTTTGGAACCTCTTCAAAGCTGTGTGGGGAATCATTGCCTTTGGGCTGTTGACAAATCTGGCCTGGCGAATTGGCTACGGGCAACATGTTCCTCTTAACATTGTCTCACCTCGCGTTGAAAGCTCATCCGAATTGACCGGAGGTCTGCTGCCATATGGCTCGTCCGGCTCATGGCTCATCTATTTGGCCCTCGTTACGGTGACCTTATGTTTAACAGTTCTTCCGGTACGTACATCAACGTTCCTCGGGGTAGGCCAAGGCCTCTCTGCGCTGTACCTTGCAGCAACAACCTATTTCTTCGCGTCGTTTCAGCGGGACTTGGCGGCATATCAGTCTGAGGTTTTTGGGCCAGAGTGTTTATATGAGGGCTGCTGGCCAGTCGGGATGCAGCAGTACCTATTGCCAGCACCCATCCTATTTACGACACTTGCCATGCTGCTGATGGCCACTGTCTTTCGACATAGACACTGGGTGTGGCGCATGCTCATACCGATTGCCACATTCCTGTTTGCAACATTGGTCCAGGTACTCGCCTGGGATTCCTTGGTTCTTCCCTGGTTAGCGAGCCCTCCAAGCTAGGCATCAACAACAAAGTTGCCTGATTCAGGACAGTGTCGAGAACATTTGGTATGAAACCGAGCTGGACGCTTTGCTACTCGTCCGTCATTAACTAACACGACTTTCACCACCCACATCTCAGGAGAACTGCTACAGATGAAACACACATTTCAAGTGATTATCGCCAGCCTAGTTCTGGCGGTCGCGCTCACCGGTTGCGACAATGAAACACCGAACAACGATGATGAAGTTGCAGAGACTGTTACCGTCCCAGACGTGCTGGGCTTTCATCCCGACACAGCAGGGGCAACGCTGGATCACCTTGACCTCACACCCGTGGTCCGGGTCGATGCGAACAGTTTTGATCCAAAGCACTTAGAAGTCTATGCAACCGACCCCATGCCTGGGGCCACTCTTGAAGCCGATGAAAGTGTCTGGGTGTGCGCGGTACCTATTGGCGAAAACGGTGGCGAAACAAGCGAATGCCCTCTACCTGTCTCACCTGATGCTGATGCTGAAGTCGAAGAACAGTTTGACAAAGTCGACGAGGAAAACGGCGAGTAAAGCCGCAACACATCAAGATGCCCTCTCCCATGTCTGTTGCATGGGAGAGGGCATCTTGATGTGGAGAAGAAAAACTTTAGACATCTGAGCGAATGGCGACACTGATCCCGTAAACCGTTTGCGAGAAACTATAAATGCTAGGGCTACCGTGCCCCGCAGCAGAAACTCGCCATGGGCTATTAACTATCGTTGGATTCTCATGCCCGTATGGATATATATCGTATTGAGTTCGAGCCTCAATGTAAGCCGATAAAAACCGGACCGCATTAATCGGATCATATGATGGCCCACTACCAGAGGCGGTAAAGCAGTAGAACCCACCAGAGGTACGTCTCCACGCATATGGACAATCCGTAGCGTTGTCAGCTGGAGTTGGAGTCTTGCCGCTGGCCTCCAGATATTCGCTTTGCTCCGAAATCTCTTCATCAGTAGCGGGTGCAGCATCCTCGACACTAATCAGCCCCATGATTGGCACATAGTATCCAAGTGATTCATCCAGCTCGAAGCCTATTGGACGATTAAACTCGATCAAGCCTTGTTCATTCGGGACCATGCCTTGAGATTTTGCCATTTCCGTTTGTTCAGCAGGATCTTTCCCAAACAATGAACCGGCAATACGCTCAATCTGCTCTTCATTTAGATGAGTTGACAATGTATACTCTTTCTTCGTATGCATAAGTTTTTTACTCGAAAGTGTATTTGGAAATATTGACCGATGTTATGGCGGTCATAATTCATCGTATCTTTGGTATTTTGAATAGGCAATAGGTATGCCGGCTAACCGCTTTAGCGGAGGCCTTGTTGAAGCCTGCCTTACTGATCATTTAGCAAGCTAACCTATAAGTAACACGTAAATGTAGATATTGCTATTGATCCAAGCTACATTCATGCGGGCGGCTTTGCTCTAGCGCACAGCGATTTGTGGCCATGGGCTAACTGAAACTATCTAAAAGTCATTGATCACCTGTACCCCTAGGTGTCCGTACTACAATGTAAAACCTATTGCGGGAGGGAAAGTATGAAGGTTGAACGGGTCTCTGCTTACGCGCCGGAAGGTACAACACCACGACTGGTCCAAGCTGGTGTGGGCAGAGTGCCAGCAGGTTTCCCGTCGCCGTCACAGGATTATTCAGATACCCAAATTGATCTGACTGAGATGCTGATCCGGGACGAACTGGCAACTTTTATTGTGCGCGTGTGTGGCGACTCGATGGAGGGTGCCGGGATTTTCGACGGAGATGAATTGATCGTCGATCGCTCCATCGAACCACAAGACGGCCACATTGTCGTTGCGGTGCTCACCGCTCAATAAGCGAATAAATTGCGATACCGCCCATCAATCCTACGCTAGCGGTACCAAAGGTTCTCGCCTAGCTGTATCAGCCCTTCCTCTTGAAGGCTTTTCTGAGAAGCGCTATCAGAGACCAAGGTAAATTCTGGACCCTCATCAGCTGTCTCTAAAGTCACGATCTTGCCCCC
>NZ_JAKDKW010000096.1 GCF_030453185.1 Yaniella sp.
CTTGCGGTCAATGGTTGCTGGGGAGATGTCGATAGTTGGTGTGCTTGATACACCACCCGCGGTGGTGGAAGCACACGGCGATAGGCTTCACCCGCCGGTCAACATAAGCATTCCATACCGCAGTAATTGACGCATTGATCTCGCGTTCCAGGATGATGGTGTCGTGTACGGTCTGGCGCATCTCGTCTCCTTAGACTCGGGTTTTCGACCCAGCCAGGACCGTCATGTGTTGAGACGCTGGTCGCCAGAGTCCCGCCTGAATGGCCGTGAGTTCTTTGAAAATGGTTGGCGTGACTTCGTCTAACGCATGCATGTAATCCGGCACCATCTCACGCGGTAGCCGCAGTCCAACTGTCAAATGTGGGTTCCACCGAGGACCACGACCATCCGGGTTCAATGCGCTGATCTCGCGTGCTGCGATTTCCAACGCATCTGTGGTTTCAAGAAGCCACGCGACCGTCTGTTTGCGTTTCGTGCCAAAAACAACGGTACCTACCCGCCGGAAACTGGCAGGAATCACCGGTGGTAGCAATTCCGCAGCACGTTCCACAACATCATTTGCCATTGCCGGTGAGAAGGTGATCGTAATGTGTGGCGTTTGGTGCTGTGTCGGAAAGCCGCGTTCCGCGAGCTTGGCGAAGATCTCGCGCACCTGCTGTTCTTCCTCTTGCGGAAGGTGTAACAGAATGTTTTCAGGTGATGCCATCGCGTCATACCCCTCAATCTGATTCCGCGATCGTCCCTTCGCCGATATCTTCTTTCCAGGTTTCTGCATTATCCGCCATGAAGCGCTGCATCAGTTCAATACATTGCGCATCATCCATGATGATGACTTCGAGGCCTGCGTCGCGGAGTCTCTCCAGGTCTCCTCTGAAGGCAGTCGCTTCGCCAACAATCACGCGTGGAATCTTGAAAAGCAGTATGGCACCAGTACACATTGAGCATGGCGCGAGTGTTGTGAAGATGGTGCAATCTTGGTAGTTGCTGCGCAGCCCAGCGTTTCGCAAACATGAAATCTCAGCGTGCGCTGTCGGATCCGCTGATTGGACCCGCTGATTATGACCGACCCCGATGACCTCGCCGTTTCCATCAACGAGCGCGGAACCGATGGGCAGTCCGCCCTCCTCGAAGGATTTTTGTGCCTGACTTTTTGCAAGCGAAAACGCTTTGCTATCCGATGCTTGCCACATGGCTGTCATCGTAGCAATCAAGCTGTTGGCCTCAACAGCTTCCATCCACTGAGATGAGTCTGAACTCTGGCTGATGTCGACGAGCAATCCGGATTCTTCCGATGTTTCGAAGTTGCGCCAGGAACTTTCTCAGCTACGAATCTCGCAGCAATGTAGTGCAGATCTACTCACGCTCAATGAACGGCAGGACACTGGAGCCATCCCCCATTGAGTCTGTTGCGATGATTCCAAGTGTTCCATCCGCATGCAGGATCACAGCCTGGACGTCGGCAAGCGACCCTTGCCCGGCTTGACGGGCAGCGGTGTGCACGTCGAGGTCGGTGAGTCGGTGCCGTCGCAAGGCTTTGGTCTGCACCTCACCTTCGTAGTAGAGCAACACCGGGGGCGAGTCGAGGAGCCGGCGCATGAATCTCCACCGCGACCGCAAGGCGGCCAGCGACCACTGGATAACCACCAGCAGTATCAACGCCACGACTGCCTGGGTGAGGCCAACGTCAACCGCCGTAACGACGCGGCCGAACACAGAGCCCAGGCTGACTGCGATGACGAAATCCAATGGGGTCATCTTGGCCATCGTGCGCGGGCCAGTTCCTCGTAGCAGTATGACTAGAGTGAGATAGCCGACCGTGCCGATCAACAAGGTATGCAGGATCGCTTCCCAGCCGGTCCAAAAGTAACTTATATCCATCTGGCCATTTTTGCACGGACATTGCCGGAACGTTGGGATGTCTAGTGGCATGCGAAAGGCCCGCCACCAATCGGTAGCGGGCCCTTGAGATTCGTTACTCAGCGCATGGAGTGATTAGGCAGTTTGCTGACGGTGTTTACCTTCGGCAGCTTCTTCGATGAGCTTGGCGTTGAACGCATCGAGATCGCCCGGGTTCCGTGAGGTGGTTAAACCATTATCTACGACGACTTCTTGGTCGACCCAGTTGGCTCCCGCATTCTTCAAGTCGATGGAAATCTTATCGACGCTGGTGACTTTCCGGCCTTCGACGACGCCAGCGTTGATCAACAGCCATGGGCCGTGACAGATGGAGGCGACCGGCTTCTTAGCTGAGAAGAATCCGCGCACGAAGTTCAGGACGTCGTCGTTGGTACGCAGCGTATCCGCGTTTAGGGTGCCGCCGGGCAACACAACAGAGTCGAAGTCTTCGGCTTTTGCTTCGCTAATGTGGCGACCCACGGTGAAAGAGTCCCCGTGATCCCAGTCGCCCTGCATGGCGGTAATGCTGTCTTTCTTATCTGAGACCAGCACCGGAGTAGCTCCGGCATTTTTTACAGCTTCCCACGGTGAGGTAAGTTCCACTTGCTCAACGCCGTTGGTGGCGACGAATGCAATAGTGTGTCCGTTTAGGTTTCCAGTCATACAGACCTCCTTGAGTCCTTGATGTTGGACTGCAGTTTCCACTCAAACAGTCTCAATCCATCATGGCAAGCCCTGTTCAACGAAGACGGTTATGGACACCTACTATGCTTTGAGCACGTACCGCAGAGTCTCCACTACCTGGTCTGTGGTTGTACACCAGGCCTGCGCCTCGGCGTCGACTTCTTTGAGTGGGTGGACGATGCCCTCGTCGTGGAGCGTCACGTAGGGCTTACCCAACGCAGCACAGTAGCCAGCATCAAAAGCGGCGTTCCACTGCTTGTACTGGTCGCCAAAACGGACCACCACAAAATCACTCTGCTCGATCAAGGTGCGTGTGCGAATGGCGTTCACCTTGGCGGACTGGTGATCACGCCAGAATTGGTTATCGGGCTTACCCAAGTGATCGCCAGCAGCATCGCTAGCAGGGTGATCCGTTACCGGCGCGGTAAAGACCACATCCAATCCAGCGGCCTCGGCACCGCGTTGGATCTCCTCGCGCCAATCAGAGTGGATCTCACCGGAAAGATAGACATTAAAACTCATGACTGCAACCTCCTGAAACGGATATGAATAGATCTAATTCCTCATTCACCATACCTACAGTCCTCTGGAAACGACCAGCATCCTGTACGGTCTGGCGGGGCTTGCCATGGCAGACAAGGTCTGAGGTATCACCACAAGCGATGAATCTCGCGGCTGCGTTTCTACTGCTAACCGTAGTACTCCGGATGCAGTTCCATCACAGCCTCACTCCACTGTTGAAAATCATTAGGACACATATGCTGCATGCCGTACACCATAATGTCTGCCATGCTCATCTCCGCTTGAGCTCGTTGTGCTTCCGGGAGACTTTCCGGAAGCTGACTTCCAAAGAGTGGTGAAGTATCGATGTGCATCTGAACAGTTGAAGCATCTGTATCGTGATTGTTCAAGATTGCTGTTTCACATGCATCAGCGGTCAAGGCGAGCGTTACACTCTCGGCTTCGGGGGTCCAAACTCCGCCTTGATCTTCAACGTGAGTGCGCTGTTCTTCGATAAATTGTTTTTGTTCTGGCGTGACTGCTGACAGTGGCGAGCCGTCAAGTGGCAGTTGTTGATCCTCCATGAACTGGTCCCTCTCGGTTAGAGCATCTTCCACAGCCGGCTGCTCGGACTCTTTGCCGTCGGTCACGACCGGGTCTTGCGCTGTTGTCGAGTCGGGAACTTGGGGTTGGTTCTCCGCTTCCTCCGTGGCTACGTCACTGGTGACAGGTTTTATCTCCGGTGAGACTTCTTCTTCAGAAGAGCACCCTGAGCACACCAGACCAGTTATCATCGCCGAAGCTAGGACTATTTTTGAGTGATGGAACGAGACATATGAACCTGTTCGTTGGTCGACAATACTTATTTTTCGGCGAGCTGTTTGATAGCAGCCAGCGTAGCCGGTATCCCCCGGTGGGCATCTTCGATGCGTGCTTCGATCAGACCAGAGGCTTTATCTCCAAATTTGTCATGGAACATCTCAACTCCAGCGGGTAGGAACTCCCAGAACTCCGTAAGTTCAGTCCCATCATCGAGTGGCGCCAGTTTGTAGGTCCATTGGACGTAGCCGTCGCCCACGACCCAAGCGAACTCACGACCCCGCTCGGCAGCAACAACCTCACTCACGGTTTCCCAAGTCCGACCATCGCGCTCATTCCGTCCCGTAAAGCGTGCACCGACTTGTGCGGAGTCACCGTCATGCCACCAACAGCTTTTGCAGATTGGGCTCCACTCGCCGGTTCTGGTTACATCAGAAATCAGATCGTAGACCTCTTCTGGGGAGGCATGTATAGCGATCGTTTCTTGATGCTTGAAGCTAGCCATAGCAAAAGTATTACAGGCTTCAACCAAACCCACAACGGTTCGCCTAGCAAAGTCGGGCGAAAAGGGCCATACAACGGCTGAGGAATCGCTATGTCACGAGACTGATGGTTAGGCTGGGTACATGGCCACAGTTATTCTTGTGCGGCACGGCCGCACCACAGCCAACGCCGCCGGAGTGCTGGCAGGCCGCTCCCCCGGGATCAAACTCGATGAGACCGGACACGAACAGGCCGCCCACACCGCGGACCGTTTAGCCGCACTGCCCTTAGTCGGCGTGGTTTCCAGCCCGCTGGAGCGATGTGAACAGACAGCCCAGGCTGTCCTGAAACGCCAGGCACAAACCGGCGATATGCTAACGGACGCGGATTTAACCGAATGCGATTATGGAACCTGGCAAGGCCGTGCCCTCACCGAACTGGCCACCGAGGATCTATGGTCGCAGGTGCAGTCACACCCGTCAGCGGTGACTTTCCCAGATGGCGAATCCATGGCCGGAATGCAAGCACGGGCGGTGTCGGCCATTCGGCGTCACGACGCAGCCTTCGAGGCCAAGCATGGAACCGGGGCTGTGTGGGTGGCAGTCAGCCACGGAGACATCATCAAATCGGTCCTGGCCGATGCCTTAGGGATGCACCTGGACCTCTTTCAGCGTCTGAATGTGGGCCCGGCCTCCGCATCGATTGTGCATTACGGTACAAGCAGTCCGCGGGTGTTCGCGATAAACACTGAGGCCGGGGATCTCTCCTGGCTTGCACCGGGCCTGCACACTTCCGAGGCACCGGTAGGCGGCGGAGCAGGCCACCAAGCATCATGAACACAACAGGTCTAGGATACTAAAATGCCCACAACAGTCCACGAGTTTAACTGGCCCGATCGCGTTGTCATTGGGACCATCGGCAGACCCGGTGAACGAACCTTCTACTTACAGGTACGTACTGGAGCGCAGCTGGCCAGCGTCGCCCTAGAGAAACAGCAGGCGGCGCTGGTAGCAGAAATGATCGACAAGATTCTTGATGAACTGAGCACTCTCGAGGGAAATCCACACAGCGTCCCAACGCATACCCCCGTGGAACTGGTCGATAATGAACCGTTGGAAGAGGTTGTCGAACTCTTCCGGGTAGGCTCCATGAACCTAAGCTGGGACCCCACCATGGCACAGGTGGTGTTGGAGGCATACGCCCTAGATGATGCTGACATCGAAGAGGAACTCGCACAGCAAGAACCAACTTCCGACACACTTCTGCGGGTTCAGATGCCGGTCGGTATGGCCCGTGCTTTCGCCAAACGGACCGGTGAAATAGTGGCCGCAGGGCGTCCAATTTGTGCCCTCTGCGGTCATCCCATTAACCCCGACGGACACACCTGCGCCGGACCCGAACTGTAATGCCAGACCAAGAGCTACTCACCGCCGAGCTGGAACTTACCGGCCGCATCACCACAGCATCAAATGCAACATTTCTGGGTAGCATCGGAGAAGTAAGCGTCGTCTACAAGCCGATCGCAGGCGAAAAACCATTATGGGACTTTCCGCACGGCACGTTAGCCCGCCGGGAGGTGGCCGCTTTTCTCGTGTCCGAGACCCTCGGCTGGAACCTGGTGCCGCACACCTGGCTGCGCGACGGTCCCTTCGGTGAAGGGATGGTGCAACTGTGGCAGGAAGTAGCTCCCGCACAGCATGCGGTAAAGCTGCTGCCAACCGAGCAACTACCCACCACGGGTTGGAAAACCGTTCTGCACGGACAGGATAACAACGGGGAACACGTCACGCTGCTTCACGAAGACAGCCCGGGGCTACGACGCATGGCCATATTCGACGCGGTGATCAATAACGCTGATCGAAAAGGCGACCATATTCTCGCCATGTCCAACGGGCACCGGTACGGAGTGGATCATGGGCTGAGCTTTCACCACGAACATAAACTACGCACCGTGCTCTGGGGGTGGGTTGACGAGCCGATTACCGAGGAAGAGTCGGACGGAATCGACCGGCTGAGCCAAGCGTTATCCGGAGAGCTTGGCCACGAAGTAGCCAAACTCCTGAGTTCCGAGGAACTTTCCGCCCTAGCTGACCGTTGCGCTGAATTGCGCCAAACCGGGCAGTTCCCTGCACCCCGCAGCCAAATGCCTGCTGTACCCTGGCCCCTGTTTTAGAGGAAACCACAGCGCTCCACAGATCAACGACGACGTGCGATCAGCGCTGCGACAATTCGGGATGCCAGAAGCTCAGGTAGAAGCGATCGTGATGATGGCCGCTGGACTCAGTGAGGATTTCACGCCCGAGAATCCGCGCACCTACGCCACGACAACACCCACCACGCTGAAGAGCTGGGCAGCACAACACCTCGGCTGATCCATGATCAGGACGTCAACGGTGCCACGAGCTTCGCAGCACCGGACGCGCGCCGACCTCATCCGTGAGATGTGGTCCCAGCTCGCGGGGATGTATAACTTCGTCCTGGGAGCCGTGGCTATGGCCGCCGTGCATAACGCTCGGCGTCAAGAACGCTAGCCGGTAAACCTACATTCGACTGCGTTCCGGCCCAGACCAACCTCTTGTTCAAGGCCCCGTGCTCGGGGAGACTGTTGCCATGAACATTGAGCGCATCGTCCCCAATCTGAGTACTTCAGACCTCCGCCGAACGGTAGACGAGCACGTCAGGACTCTGGGACTCCAGGTGGTCATGGACCATGGCTGGATCGTCACTCTGGCCGATTCCGAAGGCCATCAGCTGAGCATCGTCTCGGCAGATGCCACTGCTCCTGAGAATCCCGACGTCTCCGTCTTTGTTGACGACGTCAACGACGCTTATGACCGCGCTGTCGCAGCAGGAGTCGAGATCATTTACCCGCTCACGGCGGAGAATTGAGGCGTTACACGGTTCTTTTAGCGCGATAGATCAGGAAATGTGATCAACGTCGGGACGCATTCGAACGAAGCCTTCGACCCGATCACACGTTGAACCGGAACTCCACCGC
>NZ_JAKDKW010000156.1 GCF_030453185.1 Yaniella sp.
GATCGATGACGAACCCAACGTGCGTGGCGCACACCGACGCATTGCAAACGGCATGCAAGCCAGCTCCCAGAACACCTGGCCCTCGCTGAAATACGACATCCGCTCGATCAACCAATTGGGCAGTCGATTCTTGGGACCGGGCTTTTATTACAAGACGTTTATGAAACCAGATTTTCTGTGCCCGCTCTACCAAAAAGTGCTGCGCGGATTCGTCCACGGCGGTGTCGTTGCTGAGGAACGCCCAGCAGAAACCTATGAAAAACGCTACGCCCACGTCGACGTACTGGTCGCCGGTGGCGGGCCAGCCGGCATGTCAGCCGCTCTTGCCGCGGCTGAAACCGGTGCTACCGTCATGCTGGTCGAAGAAGACCATGAACTCGGTGGCCACCTGCGCTGGGCGGATGGGGCCCTGGCACGCCAACTGCGCTCCCAGGTCGAGTCGACGGCCAATATCCAGGTTTACACCAACACCACGGTGGCAGCCCGCTACGACGACAACTGGTTGGCCGTCGTCCAGCGTGCACCGAAACCAGGAATGCACGAGCGCATTATCAAAACTCGCGCTCGCAGTCTGGTGGTTGCCGCCGGTCTCATCGAGCGTCCCTATGTTTTTGAGGGCAATGATTTGCCCGGCGTGATGCTCTCCACAGCAGCCCGCCGCCTGATCAATCTCCACTCGGTTCGTCCCGGCGACCGTGCGGTCGTCCTGACCGCAAATCCCGAAGGTGATGCAGCGGTTGCTGACCTGCGACGTGCCGGCGTAGATGTCGCCGCGGTTGTTGATGCACGTGCCGGAGACACAGTGGTCAGAGCTCGCGGCCGTGGAACGCTCCAATCCGTTGAACTGTCCACCGGCCAGCGGGTAGATGCCGATCTGTTGGTTACCGCGGTGGGTTGGACTGCTCCGACCTCACTGCTGAATATGTCCGGTGACAAACCGTATTACGAACCACGGGCAGCACGCTTTTTGCCCGGTGGAACCGAAGAAGGTGTCTATGCAGCCGGGGGCATTGCCGGTGACGGCACCGCACAGCAACTGGTCGAGCACGGTGCCGCCGTTGGTGCACGCGCAGCAGCCCACGGGCTGACCCAGCGCGGACAGAAGATCGCCTCGGCCCCGACGGTGCCCGGTGACCACGATGCGGTGGCCCAGGCCGAACTTCCAGACGTGGCCCCGTTGGATGTGCCACAGCACCCAGAAGTGTATCGTTCCTCAACCCACGGGTACGTGGATTATTCCGAGGACATCACCTCGGACGATCTGCAATCAGCCGTTGCAGAAGGCTATGACTCAGCCGAACTGGTCAAACGCTTCACCACGGTCACCATGGGTCCGTTGCAGGGCAAGATCGAGCTGATGAACTTCATCGCCATCATTGCCGAAGCAACCGGCAAAACCATCGCCGAAACCGGTACCACCACGTGGCGGCCAATGTACTCCCCGGTCACACTGGGAGCGCTGGCTGGTCAGATCTATGATCCGGTCCGGTACTCGTCGATCCAGCCGTGGC
>NZ_JAKDKW010000032.1 GCF_030453185.1 Yaniella sp.
TCAAAGAAAACACCGGGTGGACACACCAAGCAACACCAGAACACCTTTCGGTGACCACACCCACCGGGCACAGGTATTCCAAAGACACCGGTCCAGTTCTTGAGGGCATCCCACCCGACAAACAGGAACCACCAGACGAAGAACCCCGACCCCAAGTCAGGGCCACCACAGACTGCTTTGCCAAGACCACGCAATCGACCCTGACCCTCCGCCTCGCCGCCTAGCCTCGGCCGTTGGATACGTTAGTCGTGCTGGTCAGGATCATATTCTTCACGCGCGCCGGCTTCACGTGACGACTGCTCCAGCACCGTGTAGGCTTCTCGGGCAATCGCCGTCCACAACCGGATAGCCAACTGCGGGTTCGATTTTTCGATGGCAGCAATCTTTCGTGCTGATAGGACCAACACCTCAACGTCGTCGACAGCACGAATGGTGGTCAGCTGTCGGCCCGTGTAGCTCAACGCAAATTCACCGAATGTCGTACCGGGGGAGAGGTAGACGTGACGATATCGTGTGTCACCGCGACCTTCAGCGGCCAACTCAACGCGACCTGACCGAACGAAATAAATCCCGCCGAAGGGTTGGCCGACGCGGCGAATGACCGTATTCGCGGTATAACTCCGCAGCTCCATGTAACCGGCCAGTACATCTACATCGTGATCATCGAGAAATTCGAAGACCGGAGCGGTATCAGGGTCACGAGGAGCATCATCGGTTTGCAGAATCTGACGGGCATAGCGCTGTGCTAAGCGCAGCTCTGCCCATTCGAGCGCAGCTGAGCGGTTATCGAACAGCCGGAACTCACCGGTAATTTCCTTTTCGATCGACTCTGCATCCCACGGAAGATCGATCTGGCCTGCAGATGCTGCCTTAGCCTTCTCACGAGGATCAGGCAGATACAGGTCATCACGAACGCTTAGATAATCCAGAATACTCTCGACCAGAGACTCGCCCCAGTCGATGAAAATAATATCTTTGCCGCTTTCCCGCCAGCTCGAAGTCAAGGAGGCCAACATCAAAATCGCTGCTCGACCGTAGTCATCGACGCCCTGAAAATCAATGATGACCATTGAGACGTCATCTTCCATCTCCACAATGGTACGGGCGAGAGTTTCGGTTTCGGCAAAGCCGAGGTCGCCCGAGACTTCTAGGATCTGACAGCGATCCCCAAACTGCGATGTAATGCGAGATAATTCAGTAGACCGAACGACACCCAGGGATGCATCGGCCAGGGAATAGTGTGCACGCAAAGTTGATCCACCAAGTGGTGCAGCATCTGCATAGTGCATGCCGAGGTCACGGGTGACACGACGGATTGCTGCGGCTCCGCGTATGGAGTTGCCGTGATCATCGAGCGGTGCCGAATAGACACCGATGCCAAGTTGACCCGGTACAACCACCATGATGCCACCGTCGACTCCAGATTTGGCAGGCAGGCCGATATCGATCATCCAGTTGCCGGCGGCGTCATACATGCCGCACGTCATCATGACCCCTAAGACCTGCCGAGTGGTTTCTTCACTGAACACTTCACGCCCAGTCACCGGGTTGACGCCCTTATTGGCCAGGGTCGCCGCCATCATAGAAAGATTCTCGGTAGTGACATCGGTAGAGCACTCTAAGAAGTAGTCCTGAACCACTGGTTCGGGATCCGAGTCGATGATCTCAAAGGAGCGCAGCAACCACGCTAACGCTCGATTACGGTGGCCACCAATGTTTTCCGCATGATAGACGGTGCGGTTGATCTCCAACTCCCCGGGCGAGCCCTCGGAAGCTAGCTCCATGTGTCGAGAAATACGACTGAGACGATCTGTGCCGCCCTTGCCCTTGATGAGCCCAACGGTGGCAATAGCCCCCGCATTAATCATCGGATTAGCAGGCCGACCGCTGCCTCGCTGCAGTGAGATTTCGTTGAAGGGGTCACCAGAAGGTTCAACATCGACCTTTTTGCCGACTTCTGTGGGACCGAGATCGTCGAGCGCTAGCCCGTACGCAAAGACCTTCGCGATTGATTGAATAGCAAATTTTTGGTCGGAATCGCCCGACGAATATTGATGGCCGTTGACGGTGGTAATCGTGATGCCCACTTTATTCACGTCTGGATTCGTAGCCACTTCGGTGACCGGATTGACCGTTCCGGACGTCATGGGCCGTAAATTTTCCAGCATTTCAGATAAGTACCGATGCAACGGTGAGATCATCATGGGCAAAACCTCATCTATGGTGTCCTGCGGGATTGGTTAGTAGCCGACCTGCACATCGACCAGACCTTCAAACTTATCAGGTGCAGTTCCCTTCGCTAAACGGTCGAGGTTTCGCACGATGCGCTCGTCGAGCAACTGAATTACCATAGGCGGAGTGTCAGCGGTGTGCGGGGTAACGATACAATTGGGCTCGTCCCACAGCGGGTGACCATCGGGCAGTGGTTCTGGGTCAGTCACGTCTAATCCAGCAGAACGAATTTTCCTGTTAGCCAAGGCTGCAACGAGCGCATCCGTATCTACCAGCGTCCCTCGGGCAATATTGACGAATACCGCTTGATCATTCATCAGTTCAAATTGCTCTGCACCGAACATTTGTGCTGTGTCTGGAGTGGCAGCAGCTGCTAGGACGACTACGTCAGCCTCAGGCAGGACGTCGTCTAACTGGTCGGCTGTGATCGTGCGATCAGCTCCCGGAAGCGGGTCAGGCCGACGTCGAACTACTGTGATTTCGGTGTTCCAGGTCGAGAATAACCGGACGAGCTCGGAGCCTATGCCACCGGCACCAACGATGAGTACCTTCGCGCCGTTCAACGTGGTGCCGTAGGACGAACCCCAACTGGTAGCGCGTATCCGCTCGGGTAAATGCCGGAGCAATGCGAGGGTCAAGGCTAGGGCATGTTCTGCAACCGGTGGCGCGAATGTGCCCTTTGCCGAGGTGAATGATACTTCTGGATACTGTCTTGCGACCGGAAGGAAAGATTCCACCCCGGCAAACGGCAGCTGCACCCAGGAAACCGCAGGATTTGCGGCCAGTGTCTGATCGATAATCGCCGAGTCCAACATCCGTACCACGATGATGGCTGTGGCTCCGCCATCATCAGGTTCGACAATGCGGAAACCGTTGGCTTCTGCAGCAGCCACGGTCCTTGCATGGGCGTTTTCGAACGGAGTGTTATCTCGATCGGTTTGTACCGGTAAAATCACGAGCTTTTGTGTCATAATCCTATGCTCACATGAATTGAATGAAATACAAGAGAACCCACTGATATTCACTGGGCAACGATGCTGAAGTGTCGGCTATTTCACATCTTCGGCGTCAAGATGTTCGGCTGCCAAGCGTACATAGATGTCCGCATTGCTGCGAAGACCGGCGACTTGTTCTTCATTGAGTTCGCGACGAACCTTTGCCGGTACACCCGCGACCAATGAGTTTGGTGGGATGTCCATGCCCTCTGGCACCATGGAATTCGCTGCGACCAGCGAGCCTGCACCAACTGTTGCACCGTTGAGTACGGTGGCATTCATGCCGATCAGTGCGCCGTCTCCGACGGTCGCGCCGTGTACGACGGCTGCGTGCCCCACCGAAACGTCCTCACCGATCGTGCACGGAAACCCCTCATCAGCGTGCAAGACAACGTTATCCTGCAGATTCGAACGAGCACCAACTGCGATCGGTGCTGAGTCGCCGCGAGCAGACACTCCGTAGAAGGCGGAGGAGTGTTCGCCCATGGTGACGTCGCCGGTGATTGCAGCTGTTTCTGCGAGGAAAACGGTTTGATCAAGCTGGGGTGTTTTGCCCAGCACAGTTTTAATAATTGCCATACGGTCACCATAAATCTCCCAATTCACGGTGTCACTACCTGGCAACCCATGGTGACGTCACAAGGGGATTAATCGAAAATGACCGTTCGATCGCCGTCCATGAGTACGCGATGCTCGGTGTGCCACTGCACCGCTTGTACCAGGGTGGCGCCTTCTACCGCACGGCCGCGTTGCACAAAGTCCTGCGCGGTAAGTGCGTGATTGACACGTTGTACACGCTGCTCGATGATCGGGCCTTCATCGAGGTCGGCTGTCACATAGTGTGCGGTGGCGCCAATGAGTTTCACACCGCGGTCGTGGGCTTGATGATACGGGCGAGCACCCTTGAACGAAGGCAAGAATGAGTGGTGAATGTTGATGGCTTTCCCATCAAGCTTTCGAGTGAGATCATCGGAGAGGATCTGCATGTAACGCGCTAGGACGACCAGCTCGATATCAAATTCGTCAACCAATTCCATCAGACGTTTTTCGGCGTCGGCCTTATTATCGGTGCCGTCTTTGTACTTGATCAAAGGGATATGCACGAATGGAACGTCGTAGAAGTAGGCCATCGGTTGCAGATCGAGGTGGTTTGAAACGATCACCGGTACTTCCACAGGGAGTGTGCCGGAGCGTTGCTGGAACAACAGCTCATTCATGGTGCGACCATCTTTCGACACCATGATCAGGGTCCGGGTCTTAGCAGCCGCATCGTAGACGCGCGCGTCCATGTCGAATTGCTCAACGACATCGGCGATGGCTTCTTCGGTTTTTGCAACGGTTGAATCAGTTGCAAACTGTACGCGCATGAAAAAGGTGCCACTGTTGTGGGAGTCGAACTGCTGGGATTCGGAGATGTCTGCGCCAACGTTGAGCAGCGCCCCGGTGATCGCGTGGACAATGCCAGGCTGATTCTTGCAGGACAAAGTGACAATGAGACTGTTCGTGCCGGTGACCATATGGGAAGCTTTCCTTCATTCGTAAGACTATCCGTCGCTATAGTATCGTGAAATCCCAGACTTACCAGTATAAAAATACAATGCGGCGCTGCCTGAGCAAGTGCTTTCGCCTACGCTTTCTTGGAGACAGCCCAAACTGTGCGCCATTTTGCGGCATGAGTTGCGACATTTTCGTGTGCGTTAAGTCCGCTGGGATTGGGCAACACCCAGAGCTGAACCGTTTTGGGCCAGTCTTCGAGGTCGTCTATGGTTTGGCGTCCCAGGGTGGCACGAGGTACTGAGAATGCGGTCCGGAAGGCTGTGACGCCGAGGATTGCCACGACGTCCGGGCGTATAACGTCAACCCGTTGGGCCAGACGTTGAGCCCCTGCGCGGAGTTCGGCTGTTCTGAGTTCGTCAGCTCGTGCTGTCGGTCGTGACACGAGGTTCGTGATACCGAGTCCCAGTTCGGCAAGCATGCGCTCGTCGGCCTGCGATAGACCGCTTGCGGCATCCACGACATGGTGAGTGATATCAGCGGTTGCAAGCGATTTCCAGAACCGGTTACCAGGCCGGGCAAATGGTGCATTGACGGCTGCGGTCCACGGACTGGGGTTGATGCCCACCGCCAAAACGCGAACTGTGCCGGCAGATTGCTCATCGGTGGGATACGGTAAGACATCCTCTCTGCCGTGAGTACTTTCCAATGCCTCGGCCAGATCTGTTTTCGTCGGGCGACGGGTACCGAGCGGGGAAGTACTACGCCAGGGTTTCCAATGGGCGTTAAGTACAGGATTCATGTCTTCTAGAGTAATCGGAACAAAAAATTCCGGTTCCCTCTGCATGAGAGAACCGGAATCTTTTGCTAGCTAATCAAAGCGTAGAACAGCGAATTTATCGCTGATTATCTAGTGGGTCACCGCCGGGTTGCTGATCACCTGTAACAGCACCTTGACGAACGTTTTCCTCGATGCGTTGACCGATCGTTTCGTCGACGTTTTTCCAGTACTGGATAGCGTTGGAAAGTACCGGTTCGATGACGGTTTCCAGGGCACCGGAAACGGTCTCTACCAGACCATCGCGTTCTTCCTGGCTGAAGACTTCATTGACCAGGATGTTTGGCTGGATGAAGTCGCTGTCGTCTTCACGCAGGGTGTATGCCTGACGGACCAGGTCACCATCGGATTCCCAGGACACATCGACTGCACCTTCTTCGTCGGACCACGAGTCACCAAAGGAGTTTGGTACGTATGGACGACGAGCGCCGGTGTGTTCGAACCACATGCTGCCCTCGAAGTTGTATGAATGAACTTCGTTGATCGGGCGGTTGACCGGCAGCTGCTGGAAGTTGGTACCGATACGGTAACGCTGAGCATCTGCGTAGGCGAAGTTACGACCAAGCAACATCTTGTCCGGGGACATACCGACGCCGGGAACCATGTTGCCCGGTGAGAAGGCAGCCTGCTCGATTTCAGCAAAGTGGTTGGCTGGGTTGCGGTTCAGCTCCATGGTGCCCACCTTGATGCGTGGGTAGTCCTTCTTCGACCAGATCTTGGTCAGATCGAATGGGCTGTACCGGTAGGTCTTGGCATCTTCGTATGGCATGATCTGCACCCACAGATCCCATGACGGGTTGTCGCCACGAGCAATTGCTTCGTAGAGATCACGGCGGTGGTATTCGGCGTCTGTACCGGCCAGTGCTTCAGCTTCTTCATTCGACAGGTGCTCCATGCCCTGGTTGGTGAGGAAGTGGTACTTGACCCAGAAACGCTCGCCCTCGGCATTGGCCCACATGTAGGTGTGTGAGCCGTAGCCGTTCATGTTGCGCCAGGTTTTTGGCAGACCGCGTGGGCCCATCAGGTACGTGACCTGGTGTGCGGTCTCTGGGTTCTGTGACCAGAAGTCCCACTGCATGGTGTTATCGCGCAGACCATTTTCTGGCAGACGCTTCTGGGAGCGAATGAAGTGTGGGAACTTCATTGGGTCGCGCACGAAGAAGATCGGGGTGTTGTTGCAAACCAGGTCGAAGTTACCTTCGGAGGTGTAGAACTTCAGTGAGAAACCGCGAACGTCGCGCCAGGTGTCTGGTGAGCCAAGCTCGCCGGCCACGGTGGAGAAGCGTGCAAGCATTTCGGTTTCTACACCAGGCTGGAACATTGCAGCCTTGGTGTATTTGGATACGTCTTCGGTGACCGTAAAGGTACCGAACGCGCCCGAGCCCTTGGCGTGCGGACGGCGCTCTGGCACATTCATGCGGTTGAAGTGCTGCAGGGTCTCAACCAGGTGGTGATCGTGCAGGACGATCGGACCGTCTGGTCCAACGGTTAGCGAGTTGCGGTCGCTTACCGCTGGGATACCGGCCTGTGTGGTTGACCCGGTAGCGTGAGGAGTTTTCTTCTCAGCCATACTCAGTCTCCTTGAAATTGGGGTGAGGGGTGATTGTGCGGACAAATCTACAGTTTAGGCTGACACACCAGAATCGGAAGTGATGGCGGCGTCAACGTTTTCTAAACATTGAGTGCATATTCCGTGGTAGACGACATCAGCGACGTCGATTACTATTCCGTGCGTGTTAGCTGGTGTCATGCACGGTGCACTTCCGTGCTGGCAGGGCACATCTTCAATGTGCCCGCATCGCCGACAGTGCACATGATGGTGATTGTCGGGCCGTTCAATTTCGAATCGGGCCGCGGAGGACCCAAATTCGAGTTTTCTGACCAAGCCGACATCCACCAGCGATTGGACCACTGTGTAGATTGATTGGATGGTGATCGTAGGTAAGGTCAGGCGAACCTGGTTCAACAGTTCATCAGCGGTAACGTGTGGGAAACTCTCAAGAGATTCCAGTGTCGCTACGCGTTGACGGGTAGACCGCAAACCGGTTGCCCGGATACGCGACGGCCAATCATTGATCTGGCCAGTATTGGTCACCTAAACCTCCTTTGTCGATCCACTGTTCATTATGCCACTTTTATGAGTAATTCAAAACTACGGCAAGCTATTCGGTGAATCGGAGAGCAGCGACGGCTGCACGGCGGCCTGCGCGGGTCGCGCCTATTGTCGAGGCAGACGCACCGTAGCCAACCAAAAAGATCCCCGGTGCGGCCGACACGGTCACGCCGTCTTTCTCGACTTGTACGCCACCGCGTTCACTGCGCAGTCCCAACGGCCCCAGGTGATCCAGGCTGTGACGAAAGCCTGTGCCCCACAGAATGGCATCGATCGGGGTGACCCACTGGTGGTCAATATCTGTGCCGTGGCCAGGCAGGATTTCGGTATTGCGGTGCAGTTCCAAGACTGCCGGATCAGCGTCACGTAGGAGATCATCGACGACTGGACCTTGCGAGTTTACCGTGGCCCCATCGGGTCCGGGACCATTGATGACGACTTCGTGTTCGCGGAACGAATCAATAAATCCACGGAACACCAGGGTGCCGCTATTAATGTAGCGCAAGCTGTGTTTATCCAATGCCAGCCCGGTATTGGAGACCACTGAGCGAGGCGCATACCCTGCGGTCACTTGCGTCGTCACGCGCTGTTCGACTTTGCGACCCCAGCCAGGATCAAAGAGCTCGGCATTCCAGCGGGGCAACGATCGTGATACCCAGATGGTGTGGTCCGTGACTTTCTCCAACATCATCAGAAACTGCGTGGCGGAGGCTCCGCCACCGACCACCAGGACGCGTTGGTCTGCGAAATCCTCAACATCGCGGAACGTTTTGGTATGCCACTGTGCCCCCGAGAAATTTTCAAGCCCCGGATAGTGGGGGATATGTGGGGTTTCCCAGGTGCCGGTGGCATTGATGAGAGCGTTGGCCGTGAAGTCGCCGGCTTCGGTTGCCAGATAGTACAGACCATCCTGGAGCCGAGTCACCGCCTTAACCTTTGCGGGACGGATCACACCTAGTTCGAGGTGGTCTTCGTAGGCACCGTAATATTCGGAGACGACTTCAGAGGCGGGTCGCCACGTATCTGGGTTTTCCAGCGGAAAGTTGGGCAAATCATGCACCCCGTGGGCCCGACCCAGGGTGAGGGACTGCCAACGGTGTCGCCATGCACCGCCGGGACCAGTATTACCATCCAACACTGCGAAATCACGGCCGGGAACCAGACCGCGGCGGTGCAATGTTCCGGCCGCTGATAAACCTGCCTGGCCGGCCCCAATAATGATGATGTTGAAGTGCTGTACGGTCCCAAATTTGTGTTTGGCATCGGCGGGTGTCATACAGTTCAGCGTAGTTGAGGCGGCACCCAAATGCTCAGCTCAGTGACAAGTGCACTTCGCAGTATGCTCAGAGCATTAGGATAATGAACGTCGTTGCATAATTTTTTCTTTGGACCAGGAGAGCGATGTCTGAACAGTCGAATGTCAATAATGCCCCGTTGGCTGAAATTGACCCGGAAATTGCCGAAGTATTGGGACTCGAGCTCGGCCGCCAACGCGGCAGCTTAGAAATGATTGCCTCGGAAAACTTCGTTCCTCGAGCCATCTTGGAAACCCAGGGGTCGGTACTGACCAATAAATACGCTGAAGGGTATCCGGGCCGCCGTTACTACGGAGGCTGTGAACATGTCGACGTCGCTGAAAACCTCGCCATCGAACGCGCGAAGTCACTCTTCGGTGCTGAATACGCTAACATGCAGCCACACGCCGGAGCCCAGGCCAATGTCGCCGTCATGGAAGCGCTGATGGAACACGGTGACACCCTGATGGGACTGTCGCTGGACCACGGTGGACACCTCACCCACGGTATGCCGCTGAACTTCTCTGGTCGTCGTCACAAGATTGTGGCTTACGAAGTGGACCGCGAGACCTTCCGCATCGATATGGACAAGGTCCGTGAACAAGCACTGGCCGAACGCCCAAATGTTATTGTTGCAGGCTGGTCTGCCTATCCGCGCCAGTTAGACTTTGAAGCGTTTGCTTCGATCGCTCAAGAAGTTGGTGCCAAACTGTGGGTTGATATGGCACACTTCGCCGGTTTGGTTGCAGCAGGACTGCACCCGAACCCGGTGCCCCACGCCGATGTCGTCTCGTCAACAGTTCACAAAACGCTATCGGGTCCCCGGTCCGGGTTCATCTTGGCCAAACAGGAGTACGGCAAGAAGATCAATTCGCGTGTATTCCCTGGTCAGCAGGGTGGCCCACTCATGCACGCCATTGCCGGGAAAGCCGTGGCGTTCAAGATCGCCGCTTCTGAAGAGTTCAAACGTCGTCAGGAACGCACCCTGGAGGGGGCGCAGATCCTGGCGGAACGTCTGATGGCCTCCGATGTTGCCGAACACGGTATCAGCGTGCTGTCCGGTGGTACCGATGTTCACTTAGTGCTGGTCGATCTCCGGAACTCTGAGTTGGACGGCAAACAGGGTGAAAACATCCTCGACGAGGTAGGCATTACCGTAAACCGCAACTCGGTGCCATGGGATCCACGCCCACCGATGACGACTTCTGGTCTGCGTATCGGTACCCCGGCGCTGGCTACCCGTGGTTTCGGCTCCGCGGAATTCACAGAAGTCTCAGACATCATCGCTCAGGCGTTGAAGCCCAGCCCAGATGTCGAAGCATTACGCGCTCGCACTGAGAAGCTTGCCGATGATTTCCCGCTGTATGAAGGGCTTGAAGGCTGGTAAGTCGTCGGCCGACGTAACTCGAGCACGGGCCTGCTTCCTCCACCGGGGGAGCAGGCCCGTTTTTTGTTGTGTCGTAGTTAAGGTGCAAACGGTGACAGTCTGCGGGTTGGTCATTACACTGAGTGCAGAGCCCGGACGTGGGCGAAGGATGTAAGTCGATACCGATAGACAAAGGACGTCTCCACCAGATGACTGCGCTAAAACTTGACGGCCGCGCTACTGCGGCCCACATAAAAGAAGACCTCACAAAACGTGTCTCGAAGCTCAAGGAACAGGGTGTGACTCCCGGTCTTGGCACCGTGCTGGTTGGAACTGATCCAGGATCGCAATCGTATGTCGGTGCCAAAATCCGAGATATGGAAGAAATCGGCATCACTTCTCTGCACCGCGAACTGCCAGAATCCGCCACCCAGGACGAAATTCTGGAAGTCATCGACGAACTCAACAACAACCCAGAATGCACCGGCTACATCGTGCAGCTGCCACTTCCGGACCACGTAGACACCGATAAGGTTTTGGAAGCCATCGACCCGGCAAAAGATGCCGATGGTCTGCACCCGCTCAACCTGGGCCGACTCGTGGCCTCAGCAGGTGGTGAAGTCACCTGGCCGCTACCGTGCACCCCGAAGGGCTGTCTCACACTATTGCGGCACTACGACCTTGAAACCAAGGGCAAAACCGTGCTGGTCATCGGTCGTGGCATCACGATTGGTCGCCCCGCAACCCTGTTATTTACCCGTCGTGACGTAAACTCGACTGTGATTGCCGCCCACACCGGTACCAGCAACATGGAAGAACTGATCAGGCAGGCTGACATTATTATTGCGGCGGCCGGTAACCCCGGGATGGTCACCAAAGATATGGTCAAAGAAGGTGTCGTCATTCTCGACGTCGGTGTCTCGCGCCAAACCACAGACGAAGGCAAAACCCGTATTGTTGGGGATGTGGCCAAAGACGTCGCCGATGTTGCCTCTGCCATGTCACCAAACCCTGGTGGCGTCGGACCAATGACCCGTGTGGAGCTGGTGGCAAACGTCGTAGAAATCGCGGAACATAACGCTGCAAGTAAACAGTAGCAGCAGCTACGTAACGTCATACGTTCAGTCCCTCGGCCGGTTGATATTGCGGTCGGGGGACTGCCGTGTTAGCGCTGCGGATAATGTTTGTCACCGATTGGGAACCTGACACCCGGATACGGGATACTAGAAGATATGCAGTCCATCGAATCTTCATCTCATCGCCGCGGTCTTCGACTGACGAACGTCGTTTTACTCGTGGTAGTTATTGCCTTTATTGTGGCCGTGATCTTTGCGGCCAACCAGAACGACGTCGTCGGTTGGATGGTCGTAGCCATCGCCGGTGGCTGGTTGATCCTTTCTACTGTCTCGTTGATTATGGTGGCTCGAGGTGCTCGTGCCGTACATAAAACAGCACAAAACTTCGGCTCCAACTTGGCCGCAGCCTCTGCCGGGGGGACTGTGGTCGATGCATCGGATCCCATGCGTGACACAAAAGTGGACCACTCCCTGAAAATTGTGGAAGTACAAAAGCGCGTCATCTCTGAAGAACTTGCCAAAGGTGCAGATCAGGCCGATATTGAGATGATTGAGCGTGCCCTCGATACCATCGAGATGACCGCTGCCAATGCTCGAGACATGATCAACCCGGACCGTCACAACAAATCCAAACCGGATTCTGATAACGGTCAAAGTACCATTTCTGGCGACATCATCAACTAGAAAGAATTATGCATACCAACGCTGCTGATCCAAAGGCTGAAAATACACTTCGCGTAGCGACCGTCAACGTCAACGGGATTCGCGCCGCTCACCGACGCGATATGGCGTCGTGGTTTGCGAACCGCGATATCGACATCATCACATTGCAGGAAGTGCGTGCCCCAGAAGATATCCTGCATAAAATGCTCACCGAAATTGTCGGTGATGAGTGGGAACACGTGTACATCCACAGTGATGAGGCTCAAGAAAAAGGACGCGCCGGAGTAGCAATCGCCTCCCGCTTCAAACCCCTCGAAACGCGCACCGGCCTAGCTGAAGGCCTCAATGACTCAGGACGTTGGGTCGAAGCTGACTTCAACACGCCAGATGGTTCGCAGATCACCGTCGCCAGTGTGTATGTGCACTCCGGCGAAGTTGATACGCCACGCCAGGACGACAAATACGAATTTCTGGAAGCCATGGTTGATTACTTACCGAAGATGAAAGCCAGCCAAAACCTTTCGGTCATCACCGGTGACCTCAACGTTGGTCATACTGAACTGGACATCAAAAATTGGAAGGGCAACGTGAAAAATTCCGGATTCTTGCCGGAAGAACGAGCTTACTTCGACAAGTTCTTTTCTCCTGAGCAGCTCAACTGGGTCGATGTTGGTCGACGAATAGCAGGAGAAGTTCCCGGGCCCTACACCTGGTGGTCCTACCGTGGGAAAGCCTTTGATAACGATGCCGGCTGGCGCATCGACTATCAGGTGGCCACACCGCAACTGGCTGAAAAAGTTACGAAAGCCGTTGTGGACCGTGCGCCGTCATACGATGCCCGTTTCTCAGACCACTCACCACTTGTGGTCGACTACCAGTTCTAGAAAGGCCTGTTCGTGTCTACCAGCCAACCAACACCGGCCGATATCCTGGCCACTGACCTATCAAAAACAGCACATCTGACGTCAGCAGCTGCGCACCCACGCGTTCTGTCGGGTATGCAGCCATCGGCAGATTCGTTGCATCTGGGGAACTACCTTGGTGCGCTGGTCAACTGGGTAAAAGTCCAAGAAGACTTTGAGGCGTTTTACTTCATTCCCGATCTGCACGCCATCACCGTGCAGCAGGATCCAGCAGATCTGATCAAGCGGACTCGAGTGGCGGCAGCACAATACATTGCTGCTGGCATTGATCCAGAACGTTCGACCTTGTTTGTTCAGTCCCATATTCCGGAACACACACAATTGACCTGGATTCTTACGTGTCTGACCGGCATGGGTGAAGCCTCACGTATGACCCAGTTCAAAGATAAGTCGGCACGGGAAGGCAATGACGCGACCGGTGTTGGGCTGTTTACTTACCCCATGCTGATGGCAGCAGACATTTTGCTGTATCAGCCACACGGTGTACCGGTTGGAGACGATCAGCGCCAACACATCGAACTGACCCGAACCCTGGCCCAACGATTCAACCACCACTACGGTGAGACCTTCGTCGTGCCGGTGGGCTTTTACCCAGAAACCGGCGCTCGGATCTACGACCTCCAAGATCCGACAGCAAAGATGTCGAAATCTGCGCTCTCACCAAACGGGCTGATCAATATCCTGGACGAGCCCAAGGTCACCGCCAAGCGAATCAAGTCAGCTGTAACGGACGCCGGAACAGAGATCACTTACGACCGTGAAAACAAGCCGGGTGTTTCGAACCTGCTCGATATCTACGCTTCCGTCACCGACCAGAGTGTAGATCAGCTGGTCGAAGCCTACGAAGGCAAGATGTATGGCCATCTCAAAGTCGACTTAGCCGAAGTCGTAACCCAACGGTTGGAACCGATTCGTACCCGGGCTCTGGAACTGCTGGACGACCCGGCAGAACTAGACCGTATCCTGGCCATTGGGGCAGAGAAAGCTCGCAGCGTCGCCGCGCCAGTGTTGGACGAAGTGTATAAGAAGACTGGTTTCCTTCCACCCGGACGATAAAACCTCGACTCGACCGCTCCGCCTGGCTGACGTTTCAGCCAGGCGGAGTCGTTTAACGGCTATTCTCACCCCAACGGCCTAGTCGAATTTCAGTCTTGGAGTGGAAGTATTCAAACTGCAGGTTTGGCAGACTCATAAGTAGCTGATAAAACTGCGATTTAAGGACAGCCATGACTGTTTCACCCACCCAAAGTCCACCACTACTAGAAACTGAAAACCTTGCCCGGGTATTCGGCGCCGGCATGAACCAAGTTACAGCGCTCAAAGGGCTTACCTTTGAGATTCAGCAAGGCGAATCGGTGGCGATCATTGGGAAGTCGGGGTCTGGAAAATCCACGCTCATGCATCTTCTCGCGCTGCTCGACCAACCGAGTTCCGGTGTTGTTGCGATGCGCGGCAACGTTGTGTCGGACCTTACCCCGAAGGAAATCGCTAAGGTTCGGAACACGACTTTCGGCTTTGTCTTTCAGCAGTTCTATCTGAACTCGCAAGAAACCGTGCTCGAAAACGTTACCCTGCCGCTGAAGATCGCTAAAGTACCGAAAGCCGAACGGAACCGTCGCGGTATCGAGGTCCTAGAGCAGCTTGATATGGGCGACAAAATCAAGGCAAAAGCGACCAACCTCTCCGGGGGGCAACAGCAAAGGGTTTCGATCGGGCGCGCGTTGATCAATTCCCCAGAAATCCTTTTCGCTGATGAACCGACCGGCAACTTGGACTCAGAAACCTCAGCAGTCGTTGAGGATCTTCTCTTTGGTCTCAACGCCGAAGGGCAAACCCTGATTGTCGTAACCCACGACGAAGACCTCGCAATAAAATGCGATCGTCAGATTCGCATTCAAGACGGTCTGATTATTGAAGACAAGGTGGCTAACCGATGAGACTGCTTGATATATTTCGCACGGCCCTAGCTAACACCCTTCGGACCAAGCTTCGCACGTTCCTCACCGTAACCGCCGTTGTGATCGGTGCCTTTACCTTGACCCTGACCTCAGGGATCGGCGCAGGAATCAATAGATACATTGATACTCAGGTCGATGCAATGGGGGATAGCAATCAGGTATATGTGATGCCAGCCCAAACCACGGATGCGTCCCTGGGTTTTGCTGCCAATGAGCCAGAAGAATATGATCCTGATGCCGAAAATTCCATGTCCGAATTTGGCATGCCTGCCCTTGATGAAGCAGATGTCGAGGACATTGAAAGCCTCGACAACGTCGAGCTCGTTGATCCTATGGTCTTTATCAGCGCCGAGTACCTGGAAACTGAGGACGGTACCCAATACGCGCTTTCGTCAACCGGTCTCCCTTTCGAACTCTCGATGGTTGAGTATGCCGCAGGTGGTGCACCATCAACTGCCGACGATGTTTATGAAATGGTCATTCCGACGACATGGCTGGGTGCTTTAGACATTGATGATGTTGAAAATGCAGATCAAGCCATCGGCCAGACCGTCGTCGTGGGCGCTCAGGATTTAGAAGGTAATACGGATACGGTTGAAGCAGAAATCGTTGGGGTTGCAGAAGAAACCATTACTGGCACCGGAACCCAACCCATACCATCGCATGGCTTGAATCAAGAAATTGCGGAAATAAATAATACAGCTGGTGATACCACCCTTGCCTCCACCTATATGCAAGCGGTTGTCACGGTGGAAAACCTCGCTGATAACGAGCAACAGATCAAAGATGATCTAGCCGAGGTCGATATGGTTGGACAAACGGTTGAAGACCAGATGGGAATGATCAGCGGAATCATCGATGCCGTCACGTGGGTCTTCAACGGTTTCGCACTAATCGCGCTGTTGGCAGCCAGCTTCGGTATCGTCAACACACTGCTAATCTCCGTTCAAGAACGCACCCGCCAAATCGGTCTGTACAAAGCATTGGGCATGACCAACGGGAAAGTCTTCACGCTCTTTTCCACCGAAGCCATCGTGATCGGTCTGTTGGGATCGATTATCGGCATCGGACTGGGCGCAGGAGTCGGGGTGTTGGGCAATTCCCTGCTGATCAATGGACCTCTCGACTCCGTTCCGGGCCTATCGTTGTTTGCTATTGAACCACTGGCATTGTTGATTATCGCTGCCGTGATCATCTTGATCGCATTCTTGGCGGGCACCTTGCCTGCACGACGAGCAGCAACTAAAGATCCCATCGAAGCATTACGCCACGACTAGTGTTTCTATGAGGATTAGGAACACTTCACAAGATGAATGAGGAAGATGAAATGCCTGAAGCATCAGAGAATAAATACGGCACAACACCATATTCTGCAACACAGCGATCAAACCTAGGCGAAGAACCGCGTTCTTCAAAGCTGACGAAATCGCTAATCTGGCCACTGTTGGCCTTGAATGTGATTATCACAGTCCTCGGGCTCATACATTTACAGACCGTGGATACCACGGAGTACTACAACGAGGTCCTACCACCGGACCAAGCCCAAGGGCTAACACCAGAAATGGTGGACACCATGCACACCTGGACAATCATTTCGTTCATTGGTTTCGGAGCACTGTCGGTGATCTTATTCCTCATCGTGGGCCTGGGGCTTCGTGCAACAAAAACCTGGGCACGTTTCATGGGTATAGTTTTCGCGGTCTTGTTTATCCTGTCAGAAGGCTTAAGCCTACTGTTCACAGTCAACTACGGCGAGCTACAGACACTTGAGCTCTTTAATGCAGTGCTGAGCTGGGTCGCAGTACTTTTGACGATCTGGTGGATTGTTCAAGCTATGAACAAACAAACAGCGCAATGGTTCGGCTTCCATCGTCGTCTGCAACATTAACATCACAATTCGTCGGGTGTTATGCCGAAGACCATGAAAACGTGGCTTAAGCCTGATACGTTAGGCCGGTAAGTTGAATAAACAACATGTAGCTACCGACAGTGTTGAGCGCGCCAAAGTTGACTGTCTTTGATCAGACGGTGCCAACCAAGAGTCAGTGCGATGCAGCAGAAACACATCTTGAATAATTTGGAGTATAGGATATGACGAATAATCCTTATGACGGGCAACCACCGATGGGTGGCGGCCCAGGGGCACCCACCGGCCCTTAAGGCCAACCGTATGGTTCCACACCCGGTGGATCGAACCCAAGTAATGGGAAATCACCTCTCGGGAGAGTCCTCTCGGCTGACTCGGACCTGCCAGCATCGGTACGTCAGGTACAGCTGGCTACTCTGGTCTCCGCTGTCGCTGCTATCGTTCTGGGGATCATCTCAGCAATTACCAATAGCGTAGTCCTCTCATCGGAATTCCAGGCGGCAGGTTTTGAATCCAGCCTTGTTACTGGTGGAACCGTCTTTGGCACTATTATCGGTGTGGTCCTCACAGCCGGGCTCTACGTACTGGTGCTCATCCCATTGCTGGGTGGCAAAAATTGGGGACGCATCCTCGGAATTGTCTTTGCCATCCTCGGCGGGTTGAGTGGTCTGTTCGGTCTTTTCACCTCGCTCGGGCTGTTTAGCCTTAGCGCCGCGATGGGCATCATATCGGTCCTCAGCAACCTCGTATATGTTGGAACTGCGATTTGGTTCCTCATATTTGTGTTCCGCCCTGAGGTAACTGCGTGGTACTCTCCGGCACCCTACACTGGATATCAGCAAAGCTGGGGCCCAGGTGGACAACCAGGCTCTTACGGCTACGGTGGCCAAACACCACCACCGCCCGGACAACACCCCGGTCACGAAGGCTACGGCCAGAATCCTCAAGCACCTGGCAACCCCTATGGTGGTCCATCCGGACCTGGACAGGGCCCAGGTGGTCAAGGACCACAACAAGGCCCACCTCCAGCCAACTAACAACATTTAAAGATCTTCAGAGTCTTACTCATAGTTTGTAGCAGCCGGTCAGCATATCTGACCGGCTGCTACGTTTAAGTACCAAGCAGTGCGCTCAGGGTCGTGTCACAGCCCGCGTAAGAAACAGGTAGGAACGTCAATAATGGATCGTACGTCGGCGCTCCCTGACGACCGCTCACCATCATCCGACGCCAGAGCTTTTCTCCTCGTCGCCGCTGCCGTACTCCTCATCGCGCTGAATCTCCGAATCCCTACTACCGCTCTGGGACCGTTGTTACCGGAAATTCGGGCAGACCTTGACAGTGGCGAGACGTTCCTTTCGCTGCTGACAACTATCCCTCTGGCACTGACATTGGTGGTGGCACCGTTCGTCCCTCAGTTGGCCACCCGATTCGGGATGAACCGCATAATAGGTTGGGCACTCGTGGGCATTGTCGGCGGAACGCTCATTCGCTCCATTCCAACTACGGTGACATTGCTGGCAGGAACCTTAATCTTAGGGATTGCGATAGCGATCGGTACCGTCCTGGGTCCGGCAGCAATCGCGTCGCAGCGGGCTCAACGGCGCGGACCACTCACCGGTGTCTACACCATGGCCCTGAGTCTTGGACCCGCTATGGCTCTGGGACTAACCATCCCAATGATGCGGATCACAGGATTCGACTGGCGGCAGACGCTAGCGCTGTGGTCCGCTGTCGGGATTGTAGCTCTAGCTCTTTGGGCTGGTTATACACGTTCCCTGAATTCGACCACGACTGCGGCGTTGTCTAGCGGTCTCAGTGTGGCACCTGTAGCGGGGGAGAAGACTGGGCTTCGTGGCGCAATAACTGATCCACGTGTTTGGGCACTGGCATTCTATCTGGGCGTTACATCATTAACGTTTTACACGGTTTCCGCTTGGCTACCTACGACCTTCATCATGGATGGAGTGTCTGCTGGGGCAGCAGGTGGTTACACGTCGCTTGTCAATATTGTGTCGCTACCGTTTGCCTTTTTGGTGCCCGTAGCGCTGCGCAAAGGTTGGGGCCCTGTGCTGGCACCATTGGCTCCGTTGCCGGCCGTAGTGGGTATAACGGTCTATTTGACGGCCGGTTCAACGAGTGCGCTGTGGGTCGCGCTGCTGCTTGGATTAGCCCAGGGTATGTGTTTGGGGGTCTCCTATGATCAGATCGTCCAATATGCTAGATCTCCTGAACATGCGTCAACGGTGTCAGCGCTGACTTCGACCGTTGGCGTTGCGATAGGCTCGATTGGTCCGCTGTTCTACGGATTCGGTTTGGAATCTACCGGAGCTTATATTTTGCCGATGACTGGTCTGGCGCTGCTGATTTTGATACAGGCGACTACCGGGTTGCGGACGTCACGGTTCAGCCGTCCGGCAGGAGAACAGTGAACGAGCACGGCCCCATAAAGAAAGTGAACTGAGCGTGCAAGAGTTGCCAGATCAAAAACCTCAGAATGTAAAGCGTTTTACCTTAGCATTTGTAATCGTTGCGCTGGTCATGGTTGGAGGCCAGGTAATCAACTTGGTGATTACCTTTTTGCCCGCTGCCGCCGATGCGGTCATCCAAGTGAATGGTGAATCGAGTGTGACCGTCGCTTCGCTGCGGAACGCGTATATTTCCTCGGTGATCTTTTTTGGGCTGATATACGGGGTTGTCCTGTTAGGGGTCCACAAGTCGAAAAACTGGGCTCGCTGGGCCACAGTGTTATTGGCCGTGCTCGCGGCGGCTGGTGGATTCAATGGCTTGGCCCGAATACTTACATCAGGTTCGTTTGATGTGGTCGCATTGGCGCTGAGCCTGGCCCAATTGGTAGCGTCCTGCTGGCTACTGTCCCTTGCCTTTCGACGAGACCTCACTGCATGGTTCAAACATCAGCCTGTACCTGAAAAATAGCTTGTCTGGCATGAGTATCCTTCAATGCAGCAATATCGCAACATTGCAGATTAGAATAGGGGACTATGAGCGTTTCCATTCGCATTGCTAAAGATACTGATGTTCATGAGCTCGTGCCGCTGGCAGCACGGACATTTCCACTGGCGTGCCCGCCAGAGATGGACAATACCGCGATCGAGAATTTCGTGCATCATGAGCTCAACGCTGAGGTCTTCGCTGAATGGATTGCAAACGACCAGGTCTATGTACTCGTCGCAACTGACGGTGCGATGCTAGTCGGCTATACCGTGTGCATCAACGACACACTTCCTGTGGACGCCGACATTGACCGTGAGCTGCCCACTGAGGGTGCCGTGATGATGTCCAAATTTTATGTGCACCCAGACTTCCACGGGGCAGGGGTTTCGAAGAATATGATGGCTCATTTGATGGAGCACTACATCACTTCGGAACGACACTGGATGTGGTTGGGGACCAATCAGGCCAACGCTCGGGCCATTACGTTTTATGAGCGTAACGGATTTCAACAAGTTGGCACTCGTACCTTTGACGTGGGTGGCACGCAGGCCAAAGATGTTGTGCTGGCCCGTAGATTGCCGTCAGTGGAGTAAGCGTCGCCAGAAAGCTGCGCGAGGATACTCTCTCGTCAAATCACGCTACAAAAATTAGCCTGGAGGAACCACCATGGTGGTGGGTTCCGATGAAAGGACAAATATGCAGCATTATGATTCTCACGACGCGAAGTACGGCCGCAATATTCGCAAGGGCGCTCCGGACGATTTTGCCACGTTCGCTGAATGGGACAAATCGGTCTTTTCAGAAGAAGGCCATGAACTGTCAAAGAAGACCCGCGAACTGATTGCCATCGGGGTGGCGGCCACCACGCAATGTCCACACTGTATCGAAGCGCATTCCCGGGCGGCCCAGAAGGCTGGCGCCACTGAAGCCGAATTGTCAGAGGCTGTTATGGTCGCCGCCGCTATCCGTGCCGGGGGCGCTATGACGCACGGCTGGATGGCGATGAAATTCTATGAGGATGAAGCGTCCAAAGACGACTCTTAAAAACTGTTGGTTAACGCAAGAGCTGGGAACGGATAAGATTCCGTTCCCAGCTCTTGGGGTTTCTAGCACTACAACAGCTTAGATGTTGCGAGCAAGAATGGCTTGCTTGACCTCTGCGATGGCCTTAGTGACCTGGATGCCACGTGGGCATGCATCGGTGCAGTTGAAGGTGGTACGGCAGCGCCATACGCCTTCTTTATCGTTGAGGACCTCAAGACGCATGTCGCCACCCTCATCCCGGTCATCAAAGATGAAACGGTGGGCGTTGACGATGGCTGCAGGGCCGAAGTACTGGCCGTCGGTCCAGAAGACTGGACAGGATGAAGTACACGCGGCACACAGGATGCACTTGGTGGTGTCATCGAATGCTTCGCGAGCTTCGGCGGACTGCAGACGTTCGCGGGTTGGTTCCTTGGACTCATCGGCGATGAGGAACGGCATGATTTCACGGTAGGACTGGAAGAATGGTTCCATATCCACGATCATGTCTTTCTCAACAGGAAGGCCTTTGATGGCTTCCACGGTGATTGGCTTGGAAGTGTCAAGGTCCTTAAGGAGGACCTTGCACGCCAGACGGTTAACGCCGTTGATGCGCATGGCGTCTGATCCGCAAATGCCGTGAGCACAGGAACGGCGGAAGGTTAGTGAACCATCCAGTTCCCATTTGATCTTGTGCAGCGCATCAAGCACACGGTCGGTGCCGTGCATTTCAACGGTCCAGCTCTCCCAGTAGCCTTCCTCGTGGAATTCTGGCTGGTAGCGGCGAACTTGCACGGTGACAGTGAACGAGTCGACCGCACCTGCGTTGTCGGTGGTTGATGTTGGTTCGAAAGTAGTGGTCATTAGTACTTACGCTCCATTGGTTCGTAGCGGGTCATGACAACGTCTTTGGTATCAAAGCGGATGCCTTTGACACCCTCAGTTTCGGCGTTCTCGTCGCGGTAAAGCATCGAGTGGACCATCCACTTATCGTCGTCACGATCTGGGAAGTCTTCACGGAAGTGGCCTCCGCGAGACTCAGGACGGTGCAGTGCTGCAACTGACATGGCTTCGGCAATGTCGAGCAGGTAGCCCAATTCTAGACCTTCAAGCAGGTCGAGGTTGTAGCGTTTGCCCTTGTCTTGGACTGCAACGTTTTTGTAGCGTTCGCGCAGTTCGTAGATCTTGTCGATAGCGCGACGGATTGTTTGTTCGGAACGGAACACCTGCATATCGGCATCCATGACTTCCTGGAGTTCGGCACGCAATGCGCCAACTTTTTCGGTTCCCTCAGCAGAGCGTAGCGATTCAATCTGGTTCTCTAGGAACGCTTCGCCGTTTTCTGGTAGGTCAACGAAGTCAGCGTCTTTGGCGTATTCGGCGGCATAAATACCGGCACGACGGCCAAAGACGTTGATATCGAGCAGTGAGTTGGTACCCAGACGGTTTGCACCGTGGACGGATACACAGGCTACCTCGCCAGCAGCGAAGAGTCCTGGGATGCGGGTCTCGTTATCCTGCAGCACATTTGCTTCGATATCGGTTGGGATACCGCCCATCACATAGTGACAGGTTGGGAAGACCGGAACCGGTTCGGTGTATGGCTCGACACCCAGGTAGGTACGTGCGAACTCGGTGATATCCGGCAACTTGGCGTCAATGTGTTCAGGTTCTAGGTGGGTGAGGTCCAACAGGACGTAGTCCTTATTTGGCCCCGCACCGCGGCCTTCTCGCACTTCGTTGGCCATGGAGCGAGCGACAATGTCACGCGGTGCCAAGTCTTTAATCGTTGGCGCGTAGCGTTCCATGAACCGCTCACCGTCGGCGTTTCGGAGGATACCGCCTTCACCACGGGCCGCTTCGGAAAGCAGAATGCCCAATCCTGCAAGCCCGGTTGGGTGGAACTGAATGAATTCCATGTCTTCCAGCGGGATACCGTGACGGTAGGCGATAGCCATGCCGTCACCGGTCAGGGTGTGGGCGTTGGAGGTGGTCTTGAAGACCTTACCCGCACCGCCGGTTGCGAAGACAACCGATTTGGCCTGGAAGATGTGAATCTCACCGGTGGCCAGCTCTAACGCGACGACACCTGCGACGCGCTTTTGCTTATAGGGGGTGCCATCTGCACGGGTAGCGTCCTCGTCGACCATGAGCATGTCGAGCACATAGAACTCGTTGTAGAACTCGACGTTGTGCTTGACACAGTTTTGGTAAAGGGTCTGCAGAATCATGTGACCGGTGCGGTCGGCTGCGTAGCAGGCGCGACGAACCGGGGCTTTACCGTGGTCGCGGGTGTGACCACCGAAGCGACGCTGGTCAATCTTGCCTTCGGGCGTACGGTTGAACGGCAGGCCCATTTTTTCCAGGTCCAGTACTGCGTCGATGGCTTCTTTTGCCATGACCTCAGCGGCGTCCTGGTCCACGATGTAGTCGCCACCCTTGACGGTGTCGAAGGTGTGCCATTCCCAGTTGTCTTCTTCAACGTTTGCCAGGGCGGCACACATGCCACCCTGGGCAGCGCCAGTGTGTGATCGCGTTGGGTACAGTTTGGTCAGCACCGCAGTTCGTGCGCGCTGGCCAGACTCGATGGCTGCGCGCATGCCAGCGCCACCAGCGCCAACAATCACGACGTCGTACTTATGTACTTGCATCAGATGAAGTCTTCTTTCTGTCTTGTTGGCTTCAAGTGCTTATTGGTTGAAGCAGAAGCTTGGCGAGTTGTCCATCAAATTGCCAGCGGCATCAGTCATGCACGGTTCGAAGGTGAAGATCACCAGGGTACCGAGCACGATAATGGCAACGCTTGCCAAGTAGAGGGCAACTTTGAAGCCAACGCGGGTGCGGTCTTTGCTGGTGTAGTCATCAATGATTGTGCCGACGCCAATGGTGCCGTGAATCATTGCGAGCCAGAGCATGGTGAGATCCCAGATCTGCCATAGCGGAGATGCCCACTTGCCTGCGACCAGACCGAAGTTCAAGCCATGCACGCCATCGCCAACCATCAGGTTGGAGAATAAGTGCACGAAAATCAGGACCAACAGGATTGGTCCAGAAATGCGCATGAAGAGCCATTTGAACATTTCGCGGTTCGACGAGGAACTCGCGGACTGACGTAGATATTTCGGATCGATGTCGCCACTACGTGGGGCAGCGATATTTAGCTGTTGAGCTGACATGCGCTTAACCTCCCAGAACCAGCATCATGTGGCGTACGAAGAATGCGCCGAACACGACGACCCAGAGAATCATGACTGCCCACAGCATCTGTTTGTGATACTTGGTGCCCTTTTTCCAGAAATCGACCAGTACGATGCGGATGCCGTTAAACGCGTGATAAATCACCGCGGCGACGAGTCCTGATTCACCCAGCGCCATGTACCAGTTTTTGTACGTACCGATGACGGCGTCGTAGGCTTCGGGCGAAACGCGGACCAGTGCGGTATCTAACACGTGGACCAATAAGAATAAGAAAATCACCACTCCGGTGATGCGGTGGCCAACCCAGGACCACATACCTTCTTTTCCGCGATAAAGCGTCCCTCTGCCAGATTTTTTCTCGGCAGGAGGAGACTGCTGCGCGGTTGTCGCAGTAGACACTATGAAACCTCCAAAAGTACGCGGTGTGGCGCCTAGACCCTATTTTTAGTCTTTCGTTCAGCGCCGGTGCGAGATGCGTCCTTAGCTCTAGGCTAATACTAACCGGTGAACAATTCTTGATTACGACATTTTAGCCGGTGCTGCGGGTAACTTGAGCTAGTTGTCAGAGTTCTGCAATACAGTAGTTCGGGTGAACCAACAGCAGTTTTCATCATCTCATATTCCGGGGCTTGACCGTTTCTGGGCTGTTATACCGGCCGGCGGCGTCGGAACTCGACTGTGGCCATTATCGCGTGCCGCTGCGCCAAAGTTTCTCCACGACCTCACAGGGTCTGGCCAGACCCTGATCCGGGCCACCTATGATCGACTGCATCCGTTGGCCGGAAACAACATCATGGTGGTAACCGGACAAGCCCACCGTGATGCCGTATGTGATCAATTGTCAGGTGTTGCCGAGGAAAATTTTATCCTCGAACCCGAACCAAAAGACTCGGCCGCTGCTATTGGGGTCGCCGCCGCTGTGCTGTTCGAACAAGATCCCGAGGCCATCATGGGGTCCTTCGCCGCTGATCAGGTGATTGGACCCGACGATGTGTTTCGTACTGCCGTTGCCGAAGCCATCGCTACAGCGGTGACCAATAAGATTGTGACAATCGGTATTAAGCCGACCTATCCGTCAACGGGATTCGGCTACATCCAGAAGGGTGAAAAGCTCGAGATTGAAGCTGCGCCCTCGGCGTTTAAGGTCGATAAGTTCGTTGAGAAACCCCAGGCCGACGTCGCTCAACGGTATGTTGATTCTGGTCAGCACTTCTGGAACGCCGGGATGTTTGTTGCCCCGGTGCGATTATTGCTGCAGCACCTTCAATCAAACGAACCTGAACTGTTCGAAGGTGTGACCGCGATTGCTCGAGCCCGAGTCGCCGGGGACGTCACCGAGCCTATGGCTGAGATATGGCCGACGCTGCCGAAGACCTCGATTGACTACGCGGTGGCAGAGCCCGCAGCAGAAGCCGGCGATGTAGCCGTGATTCCAGGCGACTTTCTTTGGGACGACGTCGGTGACTTCGCGGCCATCGCCCGGTTGAATCCCGCCGCGGACGAATCCGGGGTGACCGTGATTGGGGAAACCCCGCGCGTGTACGCAGACGATGCCAACGGCGTTGTGGTGACGGATACTTCACGCGTGATCGCGCTCATTGGTGTCGAGAATATTGTGGTGGTCGATACCGGTGACGCCCTTTTGGTGACGACCACCGAGCACGCCCAATCGGTAAAGCAAGCTGTGGAGTCTATCAAAGCTCACGGGGACGATGATGTGCTGTGACCGACAAACCACAAAACCTTGCGCTGTCTGAGCAGTACCCGGTCCGGGATGATCCAGG
>NZ_JAKDKW010000004.1 GCF_030453185.1 Yaniella sp.
TGGTCCAAGCAGAGAGGGAGTGTCTTGTTGGGGCCTTCACGCATTTAACCCACCAGGCTCTAGCGTGCAATGAATGCGAGCGGGAAGAGCGTCGCGTCATAAGAATTGGCGTGGCCGCCGCAGAGGTTTTCTTGCCATTCCAGTCAGTGCTTGATGTCTTCTGTGGCCATGTGCTTTAGAATACTTTTATGGTTAAAATCCAAAACGCTCATTGGACACAGATGCGTCATGAAACGGCATACAATATTGCACGTCTTCGGTACCGCGTCTATGTCATGGAACAAGGCATCACAACGGTTGAAGAACTTGATGGTCGCGATTTAGAACCCACGACTCAAGCCTGGTGGATCCAAATTGAGGGTGTACCAGTCTCGACACTCCGTGTGTTGCGAGAGGACCCCCACACGCTGTCTATCGGTAGGGTTGCGACAGATAAACCGTTTAGAGGGCTTGGTCTTGCGAGCGCGTTGATCCGTGCCGTAATGGCGTATTATCCTGATCAGCGACTTGTAATGCACTCACAATCGCATTTACAGGACTGGTATCGGACCTTCGGGTTAGAAACCCAGGGCGAACCTTTCTACGAGGCCGGTATCGAACACGTATCAATGGTGCGGGATCCTACGCTGCAATCCGACGAGCAATTAACGGCTGACATCGACACCTCTTCATTGTGGGCCATAAATGAAGATACGCCCTCTGAAGTTGATCATGGGACTCCGGATCCTGGGACGCCCCAATATTTTGAAGACCTACAGCGCCGCTATCTTATGCGGCGAAGCCGGAGATCCTAGAACCCTCAGCCCGTAGAAGATGTAGCGGACGTTAGAGCAGCTGTCGGGTGAGTTGCTCGGAAGTCGCCGCAACGTTGAAATAGGTGGTTCCTGGCTCGGTCTGCCGGCCGGCGGCCAGGGAGTCCGCAACAACGGGGTCGAAACCTAGCAGAGCCAACACCTCGGCGACCTTTTGGGCCGCTTCGTCGTGGTCTGAGGCGACCGCCGCTGCTCGAGCGTCATCCGCGCGAGGCGTGTCCATGGCCCAGTGCGAGATATGGTTCAAAGCTTTTACGACTCGCGTCCTTGGGAATTGTTGTGCGATGACCTCTGAGGAGCTCAAGCCAGAGTTTAGCGCGGTTGTGAACCATTCTGGAAGTGGCTCATCCTCCCATCGATTCGTAGCGTCTACGAGAATGCCTTCACCAACCCAGTCTGGGGAGACGTCGTCAAGATCCTCTTGCGGTACTACGAGGACGACGACGTCAACGTCTGCGGCTATATCATGAGCATATACAGCCGTGGTAGAAGGCGCATACTGCAAAAGATGATACTTCATCTGCGACGGCGATCGGGTGGAAGCGATCTGTGTATCCACACCTGCCCGGGCTGCAGCTCGAGCAATGGCAGTCCCGGCACGGCCCGCGCCTAAAATGCCTATTTTCCTAATTGATGACATTTCGCTGTGCCCCCAGACCTTCGATGCGAGTCTCTACAACGTCTCCTGGCTGCAACCATGGCCGACGGCCATTTTCATCGCGCATGGCGAGAGCAACGCCTCCCGGCGTACCGGTCATGATGATGTCACCGGGCAGCAGCGTGATCATTTGAGATAGGTACTCGACCAGCTCGGCTACGCCAAATACGAGATCGTTGACGGAGTCGTTTTGTCGTACCTCGCCATTGACCAGAGTTGTCAACTGGGCGTCGTCGTTGAACTCATCGGCAGAAACGAGCCACGGCCCCACCGGCGTAGTTGCTTCAAAGATCTTTCCTTGCATCCATTCGTCGGTCCGCCCTTGATAGCCTCGAAGCGAGATGTCGTTGCTGATCGCGTAGCCGCCGACGTGCCGCATGGCTTGGTTCTTCGGGATGTTTTTGCCGGGTGCTCCGATGATCACCGCGAGCTCGCCCTCATAATCCATGCGGTGATCTGCCTCGGGGAGGGCGATATCAGCAAAAGGACCGGTGAGCGTTTGACCATACTTGGCGAATACCGTGGGATATTCTGGTAGCTCGAGACCAGTTTCAAGAATATGATTGCGGTAGTTCAAACCAATGCAGAATATCTTGGACGGGTACGGTATTAGAGTGTCATAGTTGAACTGGGTAATATCGAGCACTTTGGTGGGATCTTCTTGTGCCTCGCTCATGGCGGCTCGGATCGCTATTGTGCGCTCTTGCGGCGGCAACGTCAGATACGCTCCGGCATCTGTGATTCCGCTGAGTTCAATCGCCTGCGTCGCGTATTCAACGCCCGCGTCGTCGATGGCAGTTTCTGTAATGACTGCTGCAAAAGTGGCGCCAGGCTGATCAGGCCGCGCGTGAGGTAGTCGAAAGGTAGCAATTTTCATAGTCCAAGTTCACCATACTCTCAACCTCCAGGGAACGATGCGTGACCTTGTAACCTCGGTCTGACTACGCGCACAGTCAAATACGGGTGATTTAACTGGTGATCGCTCCTATATCGGGGACAATGGAGATATGTTTGAACCCCTGGATTTACAAACGCCGCAACTGGCGGTAGGGCTTGGTTTTGTGTTCGCCATTGCCGGTGCAGCAATCCTGGCGCACGCGCTCTGGCGAAAACGTCGCCTCAAAGCCTGGGGCGAAGGTGAGTCCAGACGGTTCGAAGGGACCGACTCCCGAGGAGAGCGCCCAGACGCACCGAAGGATGTTCGCATCGAGACCATTGCAGCGGTAATTGCCCTAGTCCTCGGCATGGGTGGGATTGGGTATGGGATGGTTGGACAGGTTCACCAGAACGATGTCTTGGAATCTAATACGATCGCCAAGTACCCGGAAATTGAACGAGTAGTCCCAGAACAATGGCGCGGAAACCTCTTAGAAGCTGAGGTGACGACCACTGATGGTGAACAGCTAAAAATGCGCATTACTTTTGATCCAGACACAGGAGAACCCTCTATTCAGGGAGACCATCCGGAACTTTCGGAGTCGCAGTAGCTCATCAGGCAACATACAGTTTATTTGCGTAGAATCTAACTCGTTCAAAACTTGATAACCTCGATTCGCTTAGGTAAAGGATAATGGCCAAAAACAAAGCACCAGGTAGCTCCCGTGATACAGCACGGCAAGCGCATGCCAATCAACTGGCAGCAGAGAAGCGCCGCTCGCGCACCATCACGTGGACCATCGTTGGTGTGATTGCAGTAGTGGTTGCTATCGTCGTCGTCGTAATGGTGATGAATTCCTCGCGTTCAATTCCTGACGCCGGTCCTGCCCCGACTTCGGGGACGGCATCAGGCGGGATCCTCTTTGAAGATGGTGCGCCTGCCGAAGGCGATGCTCCAGATGAAGTGAATGCGACTGAGGTTGACGAGCCAAATCCCGAGGCAGCCGGGGAAACACCGACAGAAGTGCCAGGTGCAGATTCAGCAGATATCATCATTTACGCTGATGCAAACTGCGTGCACTGCGCCTCTTTTGAAGAGGAAAACTCTGAAGCAATCGACGAGCTAGCCGCTGATGGTCACACCGTTGAATACCGTCTAGTGAACTTCTTAGATAACCCGGGCACTGATAACTATTCGTCCAGGGCTGCCAACGCAGCGACCTGTGTCGCTGAAGAGTCCCCGGAGAACTCCCTAGACTTCATCGGCGAACTCTTTGCCAGCTACAACACACATCAGGGTGCCGGACTTTCTAACGAAGAAATAGAAAGCGTAGCCTCTGATGTTGGGGCAGACATTAGTGATTGTGTATCGGACAACACGTACCGTCCTTTTGCGGACTACACGACTGCAAAGGCTATTGAAGCCGGTATTGCTGGAATACCTTCAGTATGGGTCGGTGGCGAATACTACGAAAACACCGGCGGAGGGGAAACCTTCCAAGAATTCGCCGAGTCTCAGCTCGAAGGTTAATGAAATCCGAGCTAACCGTTTAGTTTTTGTTTCCTGTTGATTTGGGCTAGACTAGCCAGGGTCGATACGACCTCGGTTAGTCGGCCCACGCCTCCTTAGCTCAGCTGGCCAGAGCATCTGTCTTGTAAACAGAGGGTCACCAGTTCGAATCTGGTAGGGGGCTCCAGCCCTAGTGCGTTGCAAACACAATGTACTGGGGCTTTTCTGTGCCCGCAAGACGCCCGACTTGAGCGCACGGTGCCAACCGTACCAAGTGGCTTTCGCCTTTCCTGAGCCGAGCGCATCCGTTGGACATCGTGAGACTGGTTGTCGAGCAGTTCGGCGAACTGGATACGCTTCTTCAACTTCAGGTTTTTCGCCGACAGTTTCTTCGTTGTCGGGACGCTCTGAGACGTTTGCAAGACGACGAGAATGGTGCTGTCGTACCTCTAAAGTCCCACTCATCGAGAACGCATTGAACGCGGCGGGCAAGTGATCCTTAGAGCTCGGTGTGATCGATTCGTCGTTGATGCTGTTATTGCTGGATTCTCGAATGATCAGGCAAGGGGGTCTCATCACCAACCGCCTAGAGCTGAATTCCTATCTTGGCTGTTTCCAAGAGCTTGCTCAACCGGTGCAGAGCGTCTTTTCTGGATAGCGCGTGTTTGACGCTAACCGGTCCGAACGCTTTAGACAGCCGTAGTCGTCGTCATTGACGTCTTGGGGCGTCAAATAGACTAGTGGGTACGTTTTTATGTCGATAAAAACCAGGATGCGGATCGACTGACTGGCGGCGGACACTGTTTCGCTTATAAGGAAACTACGAATCAATCAGCGCATGGAGGAGTGGGTTGTTGCTATGCATTGAGGACTGCCGCAGGGCGTGATGAGCTTGCAAAGTAGCGGTGAGCCACGATTGATATATTGCGAACTTCCAACTGGTGGCGTTGGGCTGACGAGGGGTGACTATGCATGGCTGAGAAGAATGCTGTCGGGGCGAATGGCGCGGATGTCGGCGCGGCCGCGCCGATTCAGTCGGTGGACAGGGCGCTTCAGATTTTGGAATTGCTGACTGAGTCGCCCACACTTGGGACTTCGGACATCGCACGGAAGCTTGGTGTTCACCGATCCACGGCGTCGAGATTGTTGGCCACTCTGGAAGCGCGGGACGTTGTTGAGCAAGTTTCAGACCGTGGAGCATATCGACTTGGGCTGGGTCTCTTGCGCATGGCATACCCCGTATCGACGCGGTTCGATTTGGCCCGTGATGGCCAGGTTGTTTGTGACGCTTTAGCTGAGGCAACGCAAGAAACTTCCAACGTTGCGATCCTTGATGGTGGTTATGCGGTGACGATTACGCAAAGCGCCGGCCAGCGGATGGTCGGGGTAGCGGGGCAGTATGTGGGGCAGCGGGCTCCACTGCACGCGACGTCGACGGGGAAGCTTTTGTTGGCCTATGTCTCCGGGCGGGCGTGGGACCAGTTGAGTGAAGGCTCGCTCGAACGGTTCACCCCGGCAACTCGGACCAATTTTGATCAGCTTGCGGAAGAGCTTGAGGAGATTCGTCAGCGGGGTTGGTCGTCAGCGGTTGGGGAGTGGGAAGAAGGCATCAATGCTTTGGCGATCCCGGTGTGGGATGCCACCGGGGAGCTGGTCGCCGCGGTGTCCGTGACGGCACCCGACTTCCGGATGCCCGAAGCCGGATTCGAGCAATTTCTGAGCTCGCTCAGGATTGCAGGGAAAGATTTTGAAGCGCGTCTGGGCTTCTCTCGAATCGACCCGACGACACCGAGCATGTAGTCGTCGATTCGACGCGAAATTTAAGCTCCCAGGGCTCTTTACCTGTGATGGGGATCACGCGTAGAATGCCAGTATGTGCTGCATAGTCCGAAACATGCATCACATTATGCAACAGTGAGAGTGGGTTTTGGCGTCCGCTACGATGCGCTCTCCTTTCCCAATGGGAGGTCCTCCATGAACATGAATATCCCTTCCGTCGATCAAACAGATCGTCATGTGCCTATCAACTTGCGCCAGTCTGGTCCTACATCTGTCGAAATGCTGGTCGATACTCGAGTTCGAAAATCCCCGTATTGGCATCTGTCGATGGAAGCTGGCTGTTGGCGTGCTTCTGTCTATAACCGCATGTATCATCCACGCGGTTATGTGCGTCCCGAAGACGGCGGAACCATGGTGGAGTACGAAGCACTCGTTAACCATGTGACCTTGTGGAATGTCGCCGTCGAGCGTCAGATTCAGGTCAAAGGCCCGGATGCCGAGGCATTTGTGAACTTCGTGATCACTCGAGACGCCACCAAGATACCGGTGATGCGTGCGCGCTATGTGATCTTGTGCAATGAGACAGGGGCATCCTCAATGACCCGGTATTGCTGCGCATCGCTCAAGATGAGTTCTGGTTTTCCCTCTCGGATTCGGATCTTGAACTCTGGTTGCGGGGCGTCAATGTGGGACGCCGATTCGACGTCGACATCCAAGAGATCGATGTCGCACCGGTCCAAATCCAAGGTCCGAAGTCAGTCGATTTGATGACTGATCTCTTTGGCGATGGCATCGCTGAGCTGCCGTCATACGGGCTCTTGGCAGGTCAAGTCGCCGGGCACGACGTGATTATCTCGCAAACTGGTTTTTCAGGCGAAAAGGGCTACGAAATCTACCTCTATGATGCCTCGCAGCATGCCGAAGACTTATGGAACGCCATTCTGCAGGCCGGAGAGAAACATGAGCTGTCCGTTATCGCGCCGGCACACCACCGTCGGATTGCAGCTGGGATTCTCTCCTGGGGGCAAGACATGGACCAAGAGGTTCTGCCGTTTCAGGTGAATCTCGCCTATCACGTGCCACGAGAAAAGGAAGCGCAATATATCGGTAAGGCAGCACTCGAAGAAGCTCGTGATCAACTGGATGTCGGTGTGTATCCGTTCACCCACCAAATGGTTGGCATGATTATGGGTGGTGCGCCGATTGACGACTACGCCCCGGATTTCTGGCTCATCTCGGAAACTGCTGACGCAGAGCCAACCGGCTACGTCACTTCTCCGTGGTTCTCCCCAGAACTTGGGCAAAATATTGCCATGGGTTTCGTGCCCATCGAAGCTTCCGCTATCGGAACCGAATTATGGGTTCACCTACCGGAAAAGTACTCGGACCTTCCAGGTAGCCCAGTGGCGGCCCAAGTAGTTCCCGTACCGTTTCGGGAATCGGTGAATCCCAATCAGCGTGAGATTCTGCAGAGGAGGGGGCTGGACACCGCAGTCTAAACTGTGTGATCTCTTGCAAACACGTTGAAACTCGTAGCCCCGTACCCGGGTGAAGGCCGGGTACGGGGTTTAACTGTATTGTGCGACGAGGCTATCGTGGAGAATCTAGCCCCCGGGGAGCCGCCATCGGCTGAGAGTGCGCTTGAGCGCAGACCCGTACACCTGATCCGGGTCATGCCGGCGGAGGAAGGGCTCCATGAGCTTAGCTGTTCACACAACATCAACTGCCACACCATTTGCGTCATCGATTCCCTGTGCGGCGATGATTTTTCCACCGTTATTCCAGTTTGCTGGAGCGTGGCGACAGCCTGGTAACCGCGCTGACTGGCTGCGTGCTGGTTTCTGGAGTGACATGGGCCAGCAACTGGAAACTGACGGTTACGACATGCTATTTATTCCTGACGCTCTAGCTATGGCACGCGGTCATGATGGCAGCACAGACGCCATCATTGCAACAGGTGCCAAAGGTGGCATCTACCTGGACCCGGCTACCGTTATGTCGACTGTAGCCGCAGCCACGAACTCGCTGCGGCTAGGATGCACCATCTCGACCTCGTTTCTGCCCCCTTATGACATTGCCCGTCGCATGGCGACCTTGCATCAGCTCTCCAATGGGCGGGCCGCATGGAACATCGTGACGTCAGCCTATGATTACGAGGCAATCAATATGGGGTTGCCGGAACTCGAGCCGAAAGATGAGCGATACCGGACCGCAGATCGCGTGACTCGAGAAGTTCTAGATGTTTGGGCATCATTTCCTCACGAGGCGCTATTAATTGACACAGCAGCAGGTCGATTTGCTGATGCAGACAGGATCCGACCGACGGCCACTGGTATTGGCCCGCTCACGTTGCCCGGTGATGTGCGCGGACAACGGCCCATGCTGTTACAGGCAGGTGCTTCACCGATTGGTCTGGACTTCGCAGCACGTTGGGCTGACGCTACGTTTATGGTCGCAGCCGATACTTCGCAGGCAAGACGGATTCGCACAGACCTTCGATCCCGGGCGGCCAGAGCCGGTCGGAGTCCAGACGACATCACCACATTAATGGGTGTTCAACCGGTCGTTGGTACAACCGACGAGGAAGCTCAAGCGAAGCTCCAGCAGCAAAAGGACCTAATTGATCCGTGGACCGCCTGGCAAGATTTGGCCACACTGTTCCGCGCGGACCCAAATGACTGGGAGCTGGCAGATTCGGCAGAAGACTTCCTCAAGAGGCAACGCGGCGCCACCGGCGCAGCAGGATTCGAAAATATCGTCGCCCAAGTTGTTGCTGACGGCGCGACGACCCTCGGTGCGCTCGCCGTCATTGGCGCGCTGGCGCAGTTCAAACCCATTCTGGTGGGGTCGGCAGAGACAGTTGCACAGGAAATGCAGGCGATGGTGGAACAGGGCGCCACGGATGGATTTATGATTATGGCTACCGTGGTTCCGGAGTCATTCACCAGTTTTGCTCCGGTCATTGCCCGGCTCAATGGCCGAACATAACTACTGTTCGTTTGCCCGTAGCTGGTCAAAGGACACTACGTTGGAACGCAGCCGGGGTGCTTGGTTCGAACTGCTATTGCCTTCCACAAGCTGGTCAATAAAGTTGGAGATCCACGGCGGTAATGGTTCCCAGCCGGTAAAGTATTTCTCTCGGTTGGAGACTTTTTCGGCGTGACTATAGGTACTGCGCAGGGCGTGGGCGATTTCTTTCTCTGTTGACGTGGGAAAGAGCTTGGCCCGGATCTCGCCGTTGGTGATCGTGCGTTCAATGATTGGTAGGGTTCGCCAATGTTTGAATGCGGACGACGCCGCGTAAGCTCCACCGCCACCGTGTTGTCGGGCCGACGCGTTGACGAGCCAGGCATAGAGGAAATCGAATTGGCACAGCGAGTTCAGCAGTGTTTCGGTCGTGCGGGTCTTGTTATTATTCAGTCCAAAGTCGTGCAGTACATCGGGACGCAGGAGGGGATTCGACCGGGCCCACGATAGACCTTCGGAAATCATTGTGCCGTTATCGTCGTCGTGATGGTTTTCATCGGGCGGCTGGGACGAGAATGGATACTGGTTGTGTGCAGAGGCTTCGATCTGACCGTAACGGATCCAGGAGCTATATCGCGGATGTGCCGGGGTTCGCTGAAACGGACGCAACACAAGTTCTGGAATCAGTTCCCAACAGCCTGTGCGGACGGCGGCAGCCCCGAATAAATAGCCTGCGACAACCTTGCAGCTACTGCGCTGGGCGACTTCGCAATGGAGGCGAAAGCGTCGTACATTGTCTCGATGGTTTTGACCGCCAAGTAGTGGTCATCGGCCAACATTGCTTCGCACCCGACGCCGACTAGTCGGACTAACGGTTTGACCAGGTCGTCGTTCATCACGATGTCATCCCGTGAGTTTTGCAGGAAGATCTTCAGCTCGGCCCGATTGCCCTGCCGAATGTTGGCTCGAATGGCGCTAGAAACAGTTTCATCTGCCAGGAATGGTTCCAGCGGGACATTGACTTTGCTGCCCCCGCCAATTGCATCGGCGAGCTTGGACATCAGCGAATTCACGTCGCTGGTCGCAGCTTCTTTCATATGATGGTCATGCTTGGATAAGACCGATGGCCAATCGCGGTAGCGCACTGGCACATTGCCGGCACCATCCCGGATAAAAATTTCTCCTGGTCGGAACACCGTTTTCGTTTTCATCCGGCCTTTGCCGTTGGGCTTGTTGTATTGTCCTACGCTCATCATCGGAACAGGCAGGCCAGAACGGGTAGAAAATATCGCAACAACGACGACGTCGCTGCCGTTGAGGGTGTGGATCTGCGAGACGACTTCGATATCGGCTTCAATGTACTTGCCAATTTTGTCCCGCAATGTAGCACCATCAAACATCTGCCGGTTCTTGATGCGCCAAGGCTTGTCTGGCAAGTTGCCTTCATCTGTGATGCCGATCAGAATGTAACCCCCGGGCGGACGATTCGCCATGGCGACGGCGTCTTTGACGAAATCGAGTTCATGTTTCCGATCGCGCAGATCTAACTCGACCTTGAAGTCCAGTTGAGTTTGTTCCCCGAGCCGGAGTAGTTCTTGAAGTTTTTCCTCGTCGGTTCTTCCGTCCCATACCACTGCCATAAATGATCCCAATCATGCGAATATAGCTAGCTTGATCCGAGTATCGTTCACGCTGGTTACAGTCTCCCCGCGTGTCTTTACGGTCCACGCTAACGCACGATTGCAACGAAAGGGGAGAGCTGCGGTGAATATTGTTGGATGCCAATGACCTACGAAATGCCACGGTAAGGCTGCGTTCACCTAAGCTCACCGCCGACAAGGAGACTTAGGTTTTTTGTCGTCTCAAATTTACTCGCCGCAGCCGTTAGAGAATATGACACACCCTGGCGCCGAGACGCCGATTTGCGCTCAAGAGGACCTCAATATGCTGCGTTGTTAGTGGTACCGTAAAGTTCAACTATCCTGTGACTATATTCATTAGCGGAACACCCTGGGCCAGAGCCACGGAGGAGACGTATGTCGAACGAACAGCGCCCGAACGACAAATGGCCGGCGTCGCAATGGCCACACGGAAACGGGTCAGCTGGACAATCTCCATATGACGACGACCAGCCTACCGAGGCGATGCCCCCGCAGAATCACTGGCATGATCCGCAGTGGGCCAGTCCGGGACAGCAGGATCCTCAACAGACGAAACCGCTGTGGCGTGGTCAGAACGAACCGCAGTGGCAGCGCCAAGATTATGGGGCCTGGCCGCCGCAAGATAATCAATCTTGGCAGGGTGCTGGACAGCAACCATACGGCGGTTCAGGCGACCAATGGCAGGGACAAGCCGGTCAGTTTTACGACCCAAACCAGCCGTTCTATGACCCAAACCAGCATTATTACGATCCGAACAACCCCCACGCATGGCAGGGTGCGCAAATGCCTGGTGGTGGACCGCCGCCGAAACCTGCCTATAAGCAGTGGTGGTTCTGGACCATCATCGGCATCATTGTGGTCGGTATTGTTGTCTTGATCTTCGCGCTACTGTCTGGAGATGATGAAGATCCGGCCTCCACGGATCCAAACCCAACAGAGCAGTCCGACCCAAGCCCAACGGAACCAGCGGAATCTCTTGACGCCACGAACGATCCTGAGGTGGATCAGGAGCCTGAGCCAGCCGAAGAACCCGATAACGGCGGAATGGCACAGGGCGACGGCGGGAACAACGATGAAGCTCTGGCAGCCGCCCAAGAACGGATCGACGGCGGGTATTCTTATTGGGGTCCAGAGGATCTCGCAGGTCTGTTAGAAATCGACGGTTATGACAGCGAAGCCGTGGACTATGCGATCAGTAACCTGGACGTTGACTGGAGTGAGCAAGCAAGCGGCGAGGCCCAACAGCTGGTGGACAGCGACTACAACGGCTACTCAGAAACTGGAATTGAAAACTACCTGGAATATTCCGGATTTGAACCGGGGCACATCGACGCTGCGATGAATAGCATTGACGTGGACTATAACGACCAGGCAGTCGAAGCGCTGGAGTCTTATCAAGAGCTGTTCGACGATTCCACTGAGGACGAAGCTCGTGATTATTTATCGTATTCAGGTTTTTCTGATGAACAGATCGATCATGCCTTTAGTAATGCTGGCTAACAGCGAAAACCAGGCTGCACCCCTCGGTTTTTCGGCAGTATTTCACTGAAAATCGAGGGGCTGGTCGACCCTGGAGTAGGGTGGAATTCTGATACAGTATTGGCGTTATCGGATCCTTAGCTCAGCTGGTTAGAGCGTTCGCTTCACACGCGAGAGGTCGCTGGTTCGAGTCCAGTAGGATCCACTGTTTCCCGGGAGGTTTTGCCCGGGATTTTTGCTTGGAGGGAGGGCAACGGTGGCGAACGAAGAACGTGAGAGCAACGATGTTGAAAAGGAACTCGAACCGAGTACTTTCGACGCATCGAAGCATGACTCAGACGAAGTAGAATCTCGAGAGCCTCTGCCTGAGGTCGGTATCATGCCCGTCATCCGTCCGGCAGTGACGCTACCGAACCCGGATGTTGATGCTCGGCAGGTTGCGCCTCAGATTGTTGGACCCGAAACGGCCCCACAGGATCCAGTGCCCACTTCAGTGCTCTCCACTGACGACGATCTCGAAACCGCCCCCCAACCTCTTCGGGATCTTCCCAATGAGGAACAAGAGGCCGCGTATATTCAGGAAAAGACTGATCCTGATACACGAAAATTTCCGGCGCTCACGACTTGGCGGCAAGCGTTTCAAGGAATCGGGGACCGCCAGAAGGATAAAAAGTCGGAGCAGGACACCGAGCGGGCCAGTTACGTCGATGATTATGCACCCCAGACCGAGGCGTTGCCCACCCAAGCGATACGACTGGTAGATCGTCTCCATGACTCGCCATACCAGCTAACTGGTGCACGCTATAAGGCCGTCGCTGAGGCAAAAGATGCCCATAACACCATGTTGTTGGCGCTAAAATTGGGCGAAACCATGTTTAGGTTTGGTGCCGGGGCTCTGGAAGTTGAGACATCCATCATCGTGGTCACCCAGGCCTATGGTGTCTACGATGCTGAAGTAGATATCACGAACCAGTCGATCTCTTTAAACTTCGCTCCGGTAGGTGAGCCGCCAGCTACATATCAGCGAGTCGTACGTTCTTGGGATTCAGACTTCGCGGGCTTGGCAGATCTCCATGAACTCGTGTCAGGTATTGCGGCAGGCGACGTTGCCCGTGACGACGCGCAAGCTGCGCTAGCTGCTATTCGACACCGAAAGAAGACTTTTCCGCACTGGGTGTCGTTCGTTGCCAACGGTGTTTGGGCTTCGGCCTTCGTGTTGTTTATCGGGGGATCTTGGTTTTCTGCTCTGCTTAGCCTGGGAGCCTCAACCTTGAGCATGGCGACCGTGTTCGTGATGACTCGTTGGCGCGCGCCCGATGTGTTTGCGACGATGGCTGGTGGGAGCATGGCGACCGCCCTAGCGTTTGGACTGTATTGGCTGGATATTTTCCGAGACCCTGCACTGATGATTGCGGCGTCGTTGATCCTTCTGGTGCCTAGCCTGCGGATTGTGTCCGCGGTGCAGGACGGGATTAATGGCTTCCCCATCACCTCTGCGGGCAGGATCGTGTCTTCGGTGCTGACGTATGTTGGCCTGGTGGCGGGCATCGTGGTCGGCATCGTTGTCCTCGCCATGTTGGGAGCACCAGAAATCGATATCACGCAACTGCCGACGCGACAATATCCACATTGGCTCGTCAGCATTTTTGTTGCGGTTGCAGCTATGGGCAACGCGATCGCAGGTCAGACGCGATGGCGACTCATTTTGCCGACTGCGCTGGTGTCAGCCATCGGCTATGTCGTCTACGTCACTGCAATCGAAGTTGGTTTCGGCCCGAGTATTGCACCCGCGGCAGCAGCCGTGGTCTTAGGGTTCTTCGCCCGGATTGTCGCCTTGAGTTTTCGTGCACCGCAGTTGGTTATTGCGGTACCTGCGAGTATTTTCTTGTTGCCAGGGCTGATGATTTTCCGGGCGATGTATCAAATGGGCTACAACGTGGACATGATGTCTGACGGCGTCTCCGTGCTTTTGCAAGCCTCAATCATCATCTTGGCGACGACGACCGGCTTGGTGCTGGGCGATTCACTGGCTCGGCCACTGACGTCGGGACTCAGAGCCAATGAACGTCGTCGAGTGGCCAATAGCTAGTCAAAGAGCACCTGCTGCTCGGCGGAGCTCTGCTGTGTTTCGGTTGCCCAATTAATCGGAGCCAGACCGTGGCCGCTCAAGAAAGCGTTGGTCCGAGAAAAGGGCTGTGACCCAAAGAACCCACGTCGGGCAGATAACGGCGACGGATGTGCGGATTCGACAACCAAGGTGTTTGGGGCCGTGAACAGCGGCGCAAGCGTCCTGGCCTGACCACCCCATAACAGGACAGCCAGGGGAGTGTCGCGTTCGGCTAACGCCCGGACGACAGCATCGGTGATGGGTTCCCAACCGATTTTGCGATGTGAACCTGCGTCGTGTGCGGTCACCGTCAGGGCACGGTTCAGCAGAAAAACGCCTTGAGCCTCCCACGAACTCAGGTCACCGGAAGCCGCTGGTTCAATGCCAAGATCATCGCGCCGCTCAAGAAAAATATTGGTCAGTGACCGGGCGATGGGACGGATCGACGGATCCAGCGCAAAGCTGAGTCCGACCGCGTGACCCGGTGTGGGGTAGGGGTCCTGGCCAACGATCAGGACTTTGACCTGATCAAATGGCATCCGAAAGACTCGTAGGACATGTTCCGGCTGTGGCTCGATGCGCTCGCCGTCGTCACGCCGTGCTTGCAGCTGCTCCATGAGATGGTGCAGCTGAGCTGCCACCGGTTCTAAGACCGGGTACCAGGACGGATCAATATCAGGCCAGAGAGAAAAGGACATAGGTTTAGCCTAACGAATACTACTGATCGGAGTAGTTTAGACTGGTGGGCGATGATTGGATCAGAAAGGGGACGCATGGCAGTGCTGAGTGCGACCGAACAGCAAATGCTGGAGTTTGAAAAACGCTCCTGGCATTACGCTGGAGCCAAGGAACGGGACATTACCGATACCTTTGGCATGACACCGACCCGGTATTATCAGAAGCTTGCTCGTCTGATTACTACCGAGCGTGCCTACGCTTATGCCCCAATGTTGGTTGATCGCTTATTGAACTCACGGTCCACCGTGCAGCGGGCAGAAGGTGTTGCATAGTGAGTCAGGGATCTCCTGAGCAGAAGTATCCGCGCGACCGTTTTGACGACGTCGCGCCTTATACCACTCAGCAAGGTGCACATCGCAAAGACTTTGCGCCCCCTAAGGGAAGCGGTCATCTTAATGCCATTATCCTTGCAGGTGGTGTCGCCCTTGCCATCGGTGTTGGTTCGTTCTTGTGGTTGCTGCCCTCCGATCCGCTGAACCAGGCCGGATCCGCGCCCGAAGAAACGACCAGCGAAACAGTCGAAGACGAACCCCAGGATACAGAAGAAACTGTTGAACCAGAGGACGTCGCCGAGCCTGAGCCAACTGCTGAACAGGATGAGCCGGAAGCGTTCGAATCCGAAGACCCCGAAGACCCTGAAGAGACAGCAGAGATGGATGAGTCGGAGTCTGATGAGCCGGTGGATTATGAGGTTCCGATCGGGGTGTATAACGCTTCGACCGTTCAGGGCCAGGCAGCATCGGTTGCCCAAGATCTTGGCGGTGCAGGCTTTAACGTGCCGGTCGCTGATAACTGGAGCGGTGCTGTTCCATCCTCGACCACCGTCTATTTCTCTGATAACGAAGCCACGGCCAATGCTGTAGCGGAACAGCTCGGGGCAACAGCCATCTATGAGCCGTCCGTCGACGGTGTAGTCGTTGTGTTGACGGGCAGTTAATAAACCTTTAGCTACTTGCACTCAAGTGTTCCGAGTGCTAAAACTAGTGTTAGCACTCTCTGGGCGTGACTGCCAAAGTACGCTCGGAGGATTACCTCACCATAAGATGAAATCTTTGTACCGCCACCCGGTTAGGTGCATTGGTTTGCCGTCGCGGGCACTTTGGTGCAGGTGCGGAATCTACTCGTCCCGAAAGGACCGTGCAATACATGGCTAAGACCATTGCATTTGACGAAGAAGCACGCCGCGGCCTCGAAACGGGTTTGAATACCCTTGCCGAGGCTGTCAAGGTCACCCTGGGCCCCCGTGGCCGTAACGTCGTACTCGAAAAGCAGTGGGGCGCTCCAACCATCACGAACGATGGTGTATCGATCGCTCGTGAAATCGATCTGGAAGACCCATACGAAAAAATCGGCGCCGAGCTGGTTAAAGAAGTTGCCAAGCGTACCGATGACGTAGCCGGTGACGGTACTACTACCGCAACCGTATTGGCACAGGCGCTTGTCTCTGAAGGCCTACGTAACGTGGCTGCTGGTGCAGACCCGATCGCTCTGCGTCGTGGCATCGATAAGGCTGTTACTGCAGTGACCGACGCACTTCAGTCGCAGGCTCGTGAAGTCGAGACCAAAGAGCAGATCGCCAATACTGCCGCAATTTCAGCCGGCGACACCGAAATTGGTCGTTTGATTGCTGAAGCGCTGGATAAGGTCGGTAAAGAAGGCGTGGTCTCGGTAGAAGAGTCCAACACTTTCGGCCTGGAACTGGAACTGACCGAAGGTATGCGCTTCGATAAGGGCTATATCTCCGGCTACTTCGCCACAGATGGTGAACGTCAGGAAGCAGTTCTCGAAGACCCATACATTCTGATTGCCAACTCCAAGATCTCTAACCCACGTGACATGGTTGGTATCCTCGAGAAGGTCATGCAGTCCAACAAGCCGCTGCTGATCATCGCTGAAGATCTCGAGGGTGAAGCCCTGGCGACCCTGGTTGTCAACAAGATCCGCGGCACCTTCAAGTCGGTAGCCGTAAAGGCTCCAGGCTTTGGTGACCGGCGTAAAGCGATGCTCAATGATATCGCTATCCTGACGGGTGGCCAGGTTATCTCTGAAGAGGTTGGCCTGAACCTTGAAAACGCTACCCTCGATATGCTGGGTACCGCACGCAAGGTTGTTGTAACCAAGGACGAAACCACCATCGTTGAAGGTGCTGGCGACTCCGAGCAGATCGCTGGTCGTGTGACACAGATCCGTGGCGAAATCGAAACCACCGATTCAGACTATGACCGTGAGAAACTGCAGGAACGTCTGGCCAAACTGGCCGGCGGTGTTGCCGTTATCCGTTCGGGCGCTGCAACCGAAGTCGAGCTGAAAGAGCGCAAGGCTCGGATCGAAGACGCTGTTCGTAACGCAAAAGCCGCGGTTGAAGAAGGCATTGTTGCCGGCGGTGGCGTTGCACTGATCGAGGCTGCACAGACTGCCTTTGCAAGTCTGGAACTCGAGGGCGACGAAGCCACTGGCGCCAAGATCGTTCAGGTTGGTGTTGAAGCTCCACTGAAACAGATCGCGCAAAACGCTGGTATGGAACCAGGCGTCGTTGTTGATCGCGTGAAGAAACTTCCTACAGAAGAAGGTCTGAACGCAGCCACCGGTGAGTACGTCAACCTCCTTGATGCTGGCATCAACGATCCGGTCAAGGTAACTCGTTCTGCACTGGAGAACGCAGCTTCAATTGCTGGTCTGTTCCTGACCACAGAAGCTGTCATTGCTGACAAGCCAGAACCTATGGATCCAGCTGCTGCTGCAGGTGGCATGGACCCAATGGGGGGCATGGGCGGCATGATGTAAGGCTCTTTGCCTTAGCTGCTCTCAAGATCCCTAGATCTTGTATTTATCCCCGGTCGATGAGACCGGGGATAAATGCTTTAATACGATGATTTTGTTTTCAAGCGCTTCCGCACAAGATAGGATGAGCCAGTAGGTCAGAAAGGAACAACGTGGGGAAATTGCTTCGTGCCGTTCGAAACGTGACGGTCACTGCTGGCGCTATCGGGGTTGCCGGCGTGTGGTACCGAAAACGTGCTGAACGCTTGCTATCACTTCGAGCTCAAACCGTGCTGGTCACAGGTGCGGGATCCGGTATCGGACGTCTCCTGGCCATCGGCTCGGCTCAACGAGGTGCTGCCCACGTCGTCGTCTGGGACATTGACGAATACGCTGCTCAAGAGGTCGTCCAAGAAATTTTAGCCTTGGGCGTCGACGCGTCCTATGATGTCGTTGACATCACCAGCGACGAGTCGGTAGATGCAGCGGGCCACACAGTGCGTGAGCGAATTGGCAGCATTGACTTCCTGGTCAATAACGCCGGTGTTGTGACGGGAAAAGCGTTTCTCGATCAGAACCATGAAGACGTTGAACGCACCTTCCAAGTCAATGCACTAGCGCTGTACCGCGTTACCCGACAATTTCTCCCCGGCATGCTGAATAACCGGTTTGGCTCCGTCACCGTTATTTCTTCAGCCGCGGCATTTACCGGTGTCGCGCGCCAGACCGACTACGCTGCTTCGAAGTGGGCGGCTCTCGGGTTCACCGAATCACTGCGAGCTGAGATGCGGCATCAGGGCCACAACATTCATACGTTATCAGTGCATCCGTTCTATGTTGCTACCGGCATGTTTGAAGGAGCAACCTCCCCTAACGTGCTGCTGCCCATTCTGGAACCGAATTATGTAGCCGATCAGGTGTTCCGCACACTGGAAGCCGGTAAACACCAGCTCGTCCTGCCAGCAAGCGCTTCGATTGCCAGGTGGTTGAACATCCTCCCAGTGCCGGTTGCCGATCGGTGCCGAGATCTCTTTGGGATCAACTCGACCATGGATCATTTCGTAGGACGGGACGAGGACGCTACCGCTTAGCTTAGGGGTTTACCACGGCGGGGGTAGAGCTCGGACATCAGGTTCCGCCTTGCGGGCCGCTCCCAACGTTTTCGTCCGGTGTGCGTGTTGAAAATTGGGTTTTGCGCCAACATGCCGCGTATGAATTTCTCGCGGCCGGTCACGAAGTCTTCGTCACTGACTTTCTGAAAATCTTGGCGCACGCCGTCGCGATAGCGCTGATAAGCGCCACTGGAACGAGCAAGGACTTCGAGGTCAGCATCGGTGAGCACTTTGCCGCCGAAATCCTCCTCAATTGGATCATGCGTGAACGTCAGGCGAATCAAGCGTCCGGTTTCTAAGATTTCGGGGCCTGGTACGCCAAGCTCCGGTAGGACGCGTTCGGCAAGTCGAGCAGAGTCCTCTTCGTCCTGTCCTGGTGGGTGCATTGGATCGGCACGATAGATAGCGTCATGGAACCAGGCAGCGAGCTTTACGGCCCGGGGGAAGGGGCCCATTGGTTCCCCCTGACGTTCCAGATATTCGATGTTCTTGAGCACTGACATCAGGTGCGTCAAATCGTGATAGTGCCGGTGATCTTCATCCCAACGTTCCAGCAGGGCATCGCATATCGGGTCACGTTCGAGTTCCGAAGTGTTCGGGAAGAGCCGTGCAAAACGTTGATGCAGAATTTTTTCGAGTTTGGAAGAGCGTTCTGCTGCCGTAATGCGCAACCCAGATTTCACTAGGCGACGTACCAGCTCTGATCCGGAGACCTCCTGGGCTCCCGCGGTCACGAGGTCTTCGTACATGCTGACTGGAACGTCGTAGTGGTCCCCATCAAAAGCATTGGGTGCGACCCCGGTTGCACGAGCAAAAGCATGCAATTCTTCTAGTGACTCGTCAGACACTAGGTGGGAGAACACGGTGCCGTGCGCTGGCCACCGTGCGGGATCGATCAATACGGCCATCCTCCTAGCCTACCCACCAAACCCCTCACCCCGTGTGATTCTAGACCTCGAGGTGAAAGGTTGATGTCGTTTGTTAGCCGCGGAACATGGCTGCGTTTGCCTGTTCGGTAGATTCGTATTGTTGGCCAGCATGCTGCATGGCGTCTCGAATGGAACGCAGGGACTCTTCAACGCGTTGCTGTGTACCACGCCACTCCGTGACAACTGTCTGGAAGTTTGATGATGCTTGACCCACCCAGGACTCTTGTAACTGCCGGAGCTGAGCATCCATGCTGTTGACCTCGGCCTGGATTCTATCGGCAGTGGACTGGACCCCATTTGCCTTCGTGAAGAGTTCTTGGACATCAATTTGGATACGAGCCATAACGGTTCTCCTAGATAGCTGGGACATCACGTGCCGTGATGCGGTACAGCCAGCCTAGGAATCTTCAAGGTATATGGGGCACGCAAGCGAACCTAGTGTGGATAACTATTGATTATCAGGATCGTCTGTGGAGAAATCACCGGCGCTGTCATCCTCGTCATCGTCGTCCGGAGCCAGCGGGTGATATGGGAGTCGGACTACCATGGTCGCTCCGCCGCCGGGTGTTTCCTCGTGTCGAACGCTGCCTTTGTGCTGGCTCACGATGCCGGCAACAATGGCCAGTCCGAGTCCACTACCGCCGGTGTCACGGTGGCGAGAGGTGTCGGCTCGGTAGAAGCGTTGGAAGATTTTTTCGGCATCTTCCTCAGAAATACCCGGACCGTGATCTCGAATCTTGATCACTGATTGAGTGCCGTGCGTGGTGGGGCTGCCGGTGGTGTCTGGGGTGGACTCTTCGGTCCCCACCGCAATTTTAATGTCGGTGCCTTCCGGGGTGTAGCGCAACACATTGGTCATCAGATTCGAAATTACCTGACGTAGCCGGTTGGAATCTCCAAAGGTGGGAGCCGACTTCGGGCCCGATTCGCCATCCAGCCCGGTGAGGGTGATGTTTCTACCCTGTGCGGTGGCACGAGTATCCACGACCAGGTCTGAAGCGAGCCCCAACAGGTCGATGGGCTGAGACTCCAGGGTGCGCTGTTCATCGAGTCGCGCCAAGGTCAGGAGGTCTTCCACCAGCTGGGTCATGCGTTTGGCTTCTGATTCGATGCGACCCATGGCAGTGCCGACATCGTCGTCGGACGCCAGCGCCCCGTGACGATAGAGCTCGGAGAAGCCGCGGATGGTTACCAAGGGTGTACGAAGTTCGTGAGAGGCGTCCTGTACGAAGCGACGCATCCGTTCTTCCGATTGCTCATTGGCGCGGAAAGCGATTTCGATGTGTGCCAGCATGGCGTTCAAGGAACGGGAGAGACGGCCGACCTCGGTGTCTGGTGCTCCCGACGGCACACGTTTGGAAAGATCGCCCGCGGCGATACCCGCTGCAGTGCGTTCGACTCGGTTCAATGGGCGGAAAGCCGTGGTTACGAGCCCGTAGGCAATCATGGTGACCACCAGGGTGGCTAAGAAACCAATGGTGATCACCAAGGTGGTCACGCGTTCTACAGAGCGCTCGACAGGGTCCAACGGTAAGGCAATGGCCACGGTGCCACCATCGGATTCCAGCCGGTAGATCTGTACTCGCCACTGACTCTGGGGGTCGCTTTGTCCTGGTACTTCAAAAGAGGAGGAGCCATGTTCTGCGGCTTGCGCAGCACTGAGGCGTTGAATGTCTGGCACATCGGCACCCTCAGTGTGAATTCGAGACACGAGGTTGCCCTCATTATCCCAGGACTCGCCGTAAAACCGCACGATCGTTTGCTGGAAACTCCCCGTATCGTAGGGGCCCGCCGAACCCATGGACGTGAGAAACATTGACACGTTGTGCCGGTTTGTGAAGATGTTCTCATCGATTTGGCGGACAAGTTCTTGCCGGTACAACGAGGCTGTCAAGAGGGCAGTCGTGGCTACGGTGAGGGCCATGAGCACTCCGGTGATAAGTGTCAGCTGAGTGCGGAGAGAGGTGGCCTGCCAGGTGCGGACTATCCACTGCAGCAGTTTCGGTTTGGCCATGTAAAGTTATTTAGCGTTTATCTAAGGTGCGCAGCAGGTAGCCGACACCGCGTTTGGTATGGATCATTTTTGGCCGGTCGCCGGCGTCAATTTTGCGGCGCAGGTAAGAAATATAGGATTCCACGATCGAAGCATCGCCGTTGAAGTCATACTCCCAGACATGATCCAGGATCTGCGCTTTCGAGAGCACCCGGTTCGGGTTCATCATCAAGTACCGCAATAGCTTGAACTCGGTGGGGGACAGGTCAATGATGTCGCCGCCACGGCGCACTTCGTGAGCGTCGTCGTCGAGTTCGAGATCGTCGACCACCATGATCGCTTCGTCGTCCTCGGCGGGCGCGGTACGGCGGAGAACCGCGCGAATACGAGCTACGACTTCGTCAAGGCTAAAAGGCTTGGTGACATAGTCATCACCTCCGACCGTTAGACCGGTGACTTTATCTTCGGTCTCATCGCGAGCGGTCAAAAAGACAACGGGGAAGTGGCGACCGGTCGCGCGCAGTTTACGGGTTACTGAGAACCCGTCCATGTCGGGCAACATGACGTCGAGTACCGCCAGGTCTGGATTATGTGCTTCTGCCGCTTCGAGCGCTTCGCGGCCGTTGGACGCGGCGATCACGTCGAAACCGGCGAACCGCAGCGAGGTGGAGAGCAGTTCGCGGATGTTTGGTTCGTCATCGACGACTAAGAGTTTTGCTTCATAAGTTTGAGACGTCATGTCTCCATTGTAAAAAAACTAACCTGAGAGCCAGCTGAACGTTTGCTGGGTGCGTTACTAGGAACGCTGGCGACGGCGTCGCACCATGACGTTGCCGACGAGCGCTATGAGGAGCAGGATGAACCCGGTGGGGAAGGCAAATAGGGCTAGCCAGAACAACCAGATTGCGGGTGTGACACCGGCAAAGTAGTAGATCAGCACTCCAACGAGTGCCAGGAATGACACCACCACGGTGGCCACCCCGAGCCACAGAACGGTGGCGATCCAGGTTGGCATCACGTCGAGATTTTTGTGGTCATATGTGGTCATGAACGGTATTCTACGCTTGCAGCACAGGAACGCGCTCATTGCGAAGAGTGGTGCCAAATAGCACTATACTTGCCTGGTATAGGCTTTTGGGGTTCTCGTAACCGCACCCGGATGGTGTGTGACGGGAACCCTTTGTGAATGACGTACGTGACAAAGGAAATGACCATACATGCCAACCGGCAGAGTAAAGTTTTACGATCATAATAAGGGATTCGGGTTTATCACCACCGACGACGGCGATGACATTCATTTGCCGGAATCAGCGCTGCCCGCAGGCGTGACCCAGCTTCGTCCTGGTACCCGCGTGGAATTTGGTATCGCAGATTCTCGTCGTGGCCCGCAGGCACTTTCGGTGGAACCGATAGATAAACTCCCCTCGGTGGTTCGTGCCACCAGACCAAAAGCCCAGGATATGGCCGGCATTGTTGACGATTTGATTCGGATGCTGGATTCGGCCTCCACTGGGTTGCGTTCCGGCCGTTACCCGGCTTCCAAGCAGGCCGAGCAGATGGCCACCATCATGAGAAGGGTGGCTGATGCATTTGATGCATGAAACCGAAGAAGACACTGTCCTGACTACCGAACAAGTACGCGCTACTTTCGGGCCGCCGCGGACTGTAAGTCGTAAACCGCGGGTTGATGCTGCGCTGACTGATGCCGTTGATATCGCACGCTCTGCGCTCGCCGATTTTGCTGACGAAGCGGAAGTTGGCGACCACATCGGTGTTGTTGCCGACGATGAGCGCGTGGTGACGCACCGGTTCGCGTCCAAAGTCCGAGGCTATGGCGGCTGGGAGTTTTTTACTACGTTAGCCAGGGCACCGCGCTCCAAGGTTATTACCGTGTGTGAATCCGGTATGTTGCCCGGTGAAAATTCCATTCTGGCGCCCGAATGGGTGCCGTGGATGGATCGTGCATCGGAAGAAGAGCGCATTCGGCTCGATGCTATTGCCGCTGGCGAAGACCCGGCCAAAGCACTCGAGGACGCTGGCTATGGTCAAGAAGTCGAAGCTGAAGCTGTAGAAGAGCCCGCAACAACTGCACCACAGCCGCAAGATGAAGACGTCTCAGAGAAGAATAAGCAGGCTCGCCGTGCTGCGAAGCGTCGGCGGGCAAAGCAAAAAGCTGCACGCCAGAAAAAGAACAAAAAATCTGGTGGCAAAGATCAAAAGGCTCAAGCCTCGAAAAATTAGCACTGAGACGACGTCTCAAATACAGCGGTGGCCGTTGCTCTGCATAGAGTATTGCAGGACAACGGCCACCCGTGTTTTTAGGCCTCGAAGGTTAGAGCCGATCGACGATGTAGTCGATGCAAGCGGTCAGCGCGGACACATCTTCCGGATCAATCGCGGTAAACGTTGCGATGCGCAGTTGGTTTCGACCCAGCTTGCGGTACGGTTCGGTATCCACGATGCCATTAGCCCGTAATACTGCGGCAACGGTAGCAGCGTCGACGTCGTCCTTGAAATCGATGGTGACGATAACCTGCGAGCGGTCCTCTGGACGAGTCACGAACGGGGTTGCATAAGATGATGCTTCAGCCCAGGTGTAGACGCGGTCGGAAGAGTCCTTGGTGCGTCCGGTTGCAAAATCGAGACCACCATTGGTGTTCATCCAGGTGAGCTGTTCGTTGAGCATAATCAACGTCGCCAGCGCTGGAGTGTTGTAGGTCTGGTTCTTGGCTGAATTATCAATTGCTGTTTTCAGGTTCAGGAAGTCTGGTACCCAGCGATCGGTTGCTGCGATCTCCTCAGCCCGCTCGATCGCTGCCGGGGAGAACAGGCCCAACCAGAGTCCGCCATCTGAAGCAAAGTTCTTCTGCGGTGAGAAGTAATAGACATCTGACTGCCGAACATCGACCGGTAGTCCACCTGCGCCGGACGTTGCATCGATGAGTACCAAGGCGTCGTCATCTGCGCCGTCAACACGGTGGACCGGAGCGGCGACACCGGTGGAGGTTTCGTTCTGTGGCCAGGCGTAGACGTCCACGCCTGATTCAACGCGTGGGACTGGACGCGTACCCGGGTCTGCCTGCAAGATCACTGAGTCATCCAAGAACGGAGCGCTATTCGTTACTTTGGCGAACTTGGAACCAAACTCACCAAAGGAGAGATGCTGAGCTTTCTCACGGACGAGTCCAAAGGCCGCCGTATCCCAAAACGCGGTGGCACCACCGACGCCCAGTACGACTTGGTAATCTTCCGGCGCATTAAAGAGTTCGCTCACGCCTTCCTGGACGGACTTGACCAGGTTGCGCACAGGCGCTTGACGGTGGGAGGTCCCCATGAGGCTGGAGCCTGCCGCAGCGACCGCATCGGCGGCGCGTGGGCTGACTTTGGAGGGGCCGGCGCCGAAGCGACCATCCGCTGGTTTGAGGTTCTCTGGGATCTCGATGTCCGGTATGGTCATGGCTACTCCTTAGCAGAAGGTGGCAGGTTACCTGATCCATTGTGGACTGTCACAGGTATGTCTCACCATAATAAGCCGTCATATGAACTGGATTCCCGGGCCAATGTGGTCAATCCGACAGCCCTTCGCGAAAGATTGTAGATAAGTTCTCGTTCCGGCATGGTCGGATACGTATGATAGATGGGATTAATTGGTCCAGCGGCATTGAGGCCGCAGTGCAGATGAAGGAACGTGGGCAGTGGTAGATCTAATCGATACAACTGAAATGTACTTACGCACCATCTATGAACTGATGGAAGAAGGTATCGCGCCGTTGCGTGCACGAATTGCCGAGCGTCTGGAGCATTCTGGCCCCACGGTGTCGCAAACGGTGGCTCGGATGGAGCGCGACGGATTATTGCATGTTGCATCGGATCGTCGGTTGGAACTAACCCAAGAGGGGTTGAACGCTGCCGCGACTGTCATGCGCAAACATCGTTTGGCGGAAAGGCTCCTCGCCGATGTTATTGGTTTGGACTGGCCCTACGTCCACGATGAGGCATGCAGGTGGGAGCATGTGATGAGTGACCAGGTCGAAGCTCGACTGATGGTGTTACTTGATTCTCCTTCCAACTCGCCATTTGGTAATCAAATACCGTTACTTGAAGAACTTGGTGGCCCCACAACTGGACTTGAGCCCGCTACTTACGAAGGCGAACCGCTAACTGTGGCGTTAGAGCAGCCAGGTAATTTCGAAGTTAAAGTGCTGACCGAGGCAATTCAAACTGACCCAGAGCTGCTCACACAGTTTGCTGCGGCGGGTATTCAACCGGGTGCGGTCTTGGCTGCAGAATCGGCAGATGGGTATGTCGCCGCGCGGACAATTAAGCGCGGCCCCCAGCTGCCCGGAGACGTGCAGGATTTCTCTGATCTGGGGCTCGAAATTTCTGAAGACACCGCAGCGCATGTTCGGGTTGTCCGGGTCAAGTAATCGAACCGTGATGTTGGGAGGAAATAAGCCTCCTAAGCGGCGTTGAAACGCCCGAAAATAACGTGTTGTTGTAGAAATGTCACGAGCCGTTATACTTGTCCTTCCGCACAAACATGCGGATGTTGCGGAACAAATGCCAATGTTTGTCAACTAATCGTTATCCGAACGTGACATTTTGTTTTGCTTCCACTAAGCTGACTCTCGGTGCCTGAACAGAATAGGTTCTTGCACTGGCCACCAGTTTGCTTTGTACTCCGCGGCTGGCTGGCGAAACATAGCAGTTGTATCAACGTGTTCATGGCGGAGTGAGGCTCAACGTCCTGCAGCACATGAGAGAGGTAAAACCAAGTGTCGAAGCGCATTTCAACCGCACGTCATCGTGCAACTCCTGAGAAGGGCGCAACGCTAGGGGCTATGACTCAGGTCATCGGCCGCTCGGGTCGCCAGGCAGCTGTTCTTGCAGCAGCCTCCGGAATGGTTCTAGCCGTACCACCAGCAGCTAATGCTGCTCCTGTGCAGACTGATCGTGAAACATCGACTCTGCCAGCCACAAACTTTAAGCTGGAACGTACCTCGCGCAATGCAGATGTCATCTCCGCCGAGCCTGGCACGCTGAGTCTGAACCGTGCAGATATTGAATCTGAGCACAACGAGCCTGAGCCAGCACCAGAGACTGAGTCGACAGAAGAAGCTGACCTGGCTCCGGTAACACGGGAAACTGCAGACGAAACTTCCACCGAAACCCAGAACGAAACTCAGAGCGAAACTGAAACCGCTTCGACCACCGAGACTCAGGAAGCACCAGCTCCCTCCTCGTCCGGGTCATTGGGCGCAGTTGTTTCAGCTGCATACTCGGGTGTCGGTACACCATACGTATGGGGCGGCAAAGGACCAGGCGGCTGGGACTGCTCTGGTTTCACCGCATGGGCATACGCACAAGCTGGAATCAACATTCCATCCAGCACGTCAGCCATCTTGGGGTCGGGCCAGTTCGCTCGTACCTCTAGCCCACAGCCAGGCGACCTCGTCTTCCAAAACGGTGGCGGCCACGTTGGCATTTACGTTGGCAACGGCCAGATGATCGGTGCACAGAACCCATCGACTGGAACTATCCTGCACGACGTTACTCGTAACCCACTGATGGGCTACTACACCTACACCGGCTAGGTTTTCTCTTTTACAACTGCACAATCAAGGTCTCTTCTGGCAAACAGGAGAGACCTTGATGTATTTAACAGAAAGTTTACGACGTGTCTCACATACTGCCCGAGTGGGCCAACCAGCTTCTGCGGTCTTTAGAGATAGACCCCGTTGACATTGATCTCGTTACGCTGCAGGAGATTGTCCAAAACCTCAACGACGATCCACAGCGCGACAGCATCCTTGTTGGGTTCATTGCCGGTTATGCAGCAGGACTAGCCGAAGGCGGCGGTATGGCCACGTTCGATAAAGCCCACGCCGCATCGGCGCAGTTCATGTATAAGCGCACCTCAAGGGAATAGTTCTCGATATTTGCTGTTGACATGATGCGTAGCAGTGAAAGGGATTTAAAAGTCATGAGTATGAGCCATGCGGGCAGAGCTGCCCTGGGTGGAATGCAACGCGGTAAAGAGGGGCATTCGCTGACGCCGGGCACGATACGACGGTCATGGTCGTTCATTTCGCGCTATCGTGCCAGACTGATCGTCTATCTGACCGTCTCAGCCCTTGGCGCTGTTCTGACCGTCGTCTCACCCATATTGGCCGGTGACGTCGTCAATGCCATCGTTGACGGGTCCGACGTTAGCGTCGTCATCCGCCTCGCACTGTTGATCGCAGGCGTCGCTGTCGTTGAGGCCATCCTCGACGTGATCTCACGTTGGCAATCGGCTTCCCTGGGCGAACGCACGATATTCGATTTGCGCACCACCGTCTTTAGCCACGTGCAGACGATGCCCGTTGCCTTCTTTACTCGCGCCCGAACCGGCGCGCTCGTGTCTCGGCTCAATAATGACGTCATTGGCGCCCAGACCGCAATCGCGCGTACTCTGCCAACCGTGGTCATGAACGTCGTCACGTTGGCTGTAACCCTGGTCGTTATGCTGACCACCTCATGGCAGATCACCCTGGTATCACTTGTCTTGCTGCCGGTGTTTCTTTTCCCTGCCCGATCGCTTGGTTCCCGACTCGCCGTGCTGACTCGCGAGCGTGCCAAACGCAACGCCGCCATGGGAGACCAGATGACCGAACGCTTTTCGGCACCGGGTGCAACACTGGTCAAGCTCTTTGGCGAACAACAGTACGAATCAGATATCTTCGCGAACCGGGCAGATAGCGTTCGTTCCTCCGGCGTGCAGATCAGTGTGTGGACTTCAGTTTTTATGACCATGTTGACGTTGGTGTCAGCGCTGGCACTTGCCGCCGTATACGGGATCGGCGGGTATCAGGCCCTGACCGGCAGCCTCAACGCCGGCGAGGTGGTTACCATGGCGCTGCTGCTGACCAGGCTCTATGCTCCACTGACTGGGTTGGCAACCGCTCGTGTCGAACTGATGAGTGCCCTGGTTTCGTTTGAGCGGATCTTTGAAGTGCTGGACCTCAAGCCGATGATCACTGACCCGGCGAAGCCGAAAGCAATTCCAGCGGGCGGCGTTCATATCGAATTTGACGACGTGGATTTTCAGTATCCCGCGGCGTCTGAAGTTTCCCTGGCGAGCCTCGAAGAAGTGGCGGTTTTAGATGACCGCGCCTCAGACCAAGTACTCCACGGGATCAACTTCACTGTGAAACCCGGCCAGACCGTCGCGTTGGTTGGCTCCTCGGGGGCTGGTAAGTCCACTATCGCTAGCCTTGTCTCTCGGCTTTATGATGTCACCGGCGGGTCCATCAAGCTCAATGGTATTGATCTGCGTGAGGCCAGTGCCACTGACATTCACGATCGTGTTGGTATGGTCACTCAAGATTCACACCTCTTCCACGCTTCCATCCGTGACAACCTCACTCTGGGGCACCGCACCGTTGGTGATGAACACATTTGGGAGATCCTGGGGAATGCCCGGTTATCCGAAGTGGTTGGGTCGATGCCGGATGGTCTCGACACCATTGTGGGGGAGCGTGGCTACCGTCTTTCCGGTGGCGAACGTCAACGCCTGGCCATAGCTCGCTTGCTGGTTGCCGCACCGGAAGCGGTGATACTCGATGAGGCGACTGCTTCGTTAGACGCAACGAATGAAGTCGCCGTGCAGCAGGCCTTAGATAAAGCGCTTGAAGCGCGCACTGCTTTGGTAATCGCGCACCGGTTATCTACGGTGGTTAACGCAGATGTGATTCTGGTCGTCGAAGATGGCCGTATTATCGAACGTGGCACGCACCAAGAATTATTGGCGGCGGATCGTCGTTACGCCGAGCTCTATACGACGCAGTTTGAATAACCCAATGAAGGAGAAGGATTTGGATAGTACGCAGGTGGATCCTGAAACGTTCTGGGATGAGCGCTATGGCGAATCAGATGCGATCTGGTCGGGCCATGTGAACGTTGCGTTAGCGGACGTGGTCGTCGAACGCGAGCTGGAAGTTGGTACCGCCCTGGATTTGGGATGTGGCGAAGGAGCTGACGCTCTGTGGCTGGCACAACATGGTTGGCGAACCACGGGCCTCGATATTTCGGTCGTGGCGGTCCAACGGGCGCAAGCTGCGGCGAAGGCTCAGGGATTCTCTGCGGCTCAAGCACGGTTTGAAGCCGCAGATCTGATGAGTTGGAACAGTGACCAAAAGTTCGATCTCATCACCGCTTCGTTCCTGCAGTCACCCGTACAATTCGATAGGACTCAGGCGCTCCATGTAGCTCAAGATCTGGTGGCCCCTGGCGGAAGACTCCTCGTGATCTCTCATGCTTCATTCCCACCGTGGGCGAAAGACCACCACGAGGACGCTGATCATGAAGCGAAACACGAAACAACCACACCGGAATCGGAGTTAGAGCTGCTGCAGCTCGATGAACGCCGCTGGTCCGTTGAAATTGCGGAATTGCGGTCTCGAGAGATCACCGCGCCGGACGGGAAGCTGGCAAGTCTGGACGACACCGTCATTCTGGCACGACGCACCGGCTGGGACTAATTACTACGACGGCATAACAAGAAAAGCTCCTCGGCTGCTCCGACTGAACGTGTAGACGTCAATGGAACGACCGAGGAGCTTTGTGTATCGTTGGCTGCGCCTACTCGGGCCATGGGTTGTCGCGGATAACTTCGACGAAGTCACCACGTTGGAAACCCGGTAGGAAGTGTTCCAGGACATCGGCTTTGACGTTGCCGAACGTCGTTTCTGGGCGGTCCTTGAGACCATTCGTAAAGGCAGCAAGAATCTGGTTCTTAAAATCAGGACGTGGGTGTGCTTCTACGACCGCTTGTCGCTGCTCAGCGGTGATCGCGTCATATCCGATGCCCAGTACGTCGAGTTCTACACCGCGAGTAACCAGCGCGACTTCGGACTGCATATGTAGAGGAATTTCTGGCGTCGTGTGCAGCGCAACGGCGGCCCATACTGTGTCGGCGGCGTCGCCGTCCACGCCGTACTCCTTCAGGAAGTCGCGGGCAACATCTGCGGCATCGATCTCGAAGCGCTGGTCGGTACGACGGTAGGTATCGGTGAGTCCCAGATCGTGGAACATCGCACCAACGTAGAGCAGCTCAGAATCGTAGCGCAAGCCCTCATCCATGCCCCGCAGGGAGCCAAAGAGAAAAGTCCGACGGGAGTGGTCAAAAATCAGATCATTGGCGACGTCGCGCACTAGCGCGGTGGCGTCCTGTGCCATCTTGCTGTCGGGAATTGTCACCCCGGCGATAGTCTCAGTCACGGTGAGTCCTGCCTTTCGTCTGTCGCGGCGGCTGTGTCCGGTCAAGCGCACCCTGTTGTAGAGTGTTTCCTTCCATACTCGCAAACTCGGGCCGACTCGGCCAGGCCTGATCTGGCTGAACTCGTCGTTAACCGAGACCGTGCGCGGCCCCAAAGAGGGATCGCGCACGGTTGCAGTCAGTAGGGTTTACTCAGAAACAGGGCTGAGTGTCCCGTCAGACTTGGTGATAAATGAGCGCAAGAACCACTGGAATAGTTCAAGGCCGCGGGTGACCTCAACGAGAATATCCTCGGTCATCGGATCAGCCTTGCCGGTTTCAGCAATAGCATTGCGGAAGTCTTCGATGACACCGGTGTAGACGTCGCTCAACGCCGAGATGTGAGCTAAGGTCGAACCGCGATTCACTGGGTAGTCTTCCCAGGTGCGGCCCGTGACGATCGCACCGGGGGTGCCCTTTGGCGATGCCCCCATAGTAGCGATGCGTTCAGCGACAAGATCGGCCCAGGCGCGCACTTCGCCTAGCTGTGGGTCGAGCATCTCGTGAACCGAAATGAATTCTGGTCCAACAACGTTCCAGTGTGCATGCTTGAGCGTTAGATGTAGGTCATTGAGCGCATGGAGGCGCACCTGCAAGATGTCGGTGATGCGGTGGCTGTCTTCGAAATCCATGCCGGGGGTGGTGTAATCTGCGTAGTTGTCAGTCATTGAGTAACCTTTCTGTCGCTGACGTAAGCGATCTGCCATGTCGCGACGACGAATCATGTCTCTATAAGGTTCTACCCTCAGACACTACTCAATACCTTTTCCCGAGACGTCGCAAGATATGTAAGGCTTACCTCACGGAATTTTGAGTACTTTATGAGGTTCAGATTCGTCTCAAACGGAGAAACGGTGGTGCCCCCGACTGGATTCGAACCAGCGACCTTCCCTTTAGGAGAGGGATGCTCTATCCAACTGAGCTACGGAGGCTAAGGCCAAGAAGGCCACAGGCTATCTTAGGGGATCTCGCGTTCCGGATCCATTGATGTTGCAAGCCCGGGGCTATTTCGGCCAATAAATTTCAGAACCAGCATTGCGACGATCCAAATGATCAGAAACGCAAAGACGAGCCACTGGAGAACGGTCAGCGTGGAGGCAAGTGAGGTATTGGCTTCGGTTATGTCGTGCAGGGCTGCTTCACGGGTGATCGACGCCCAGATTTCCAGGGCGGCATAGACTACGGCGGCGGCTACCGCACCCCATTTGGCAAGTTTGGTGCGTAGCGTCCACAGCCCTACCGCTATAACGCTGAGGCCCATCATGACCGCGAAGATGCGACCCGCGGTGATGTGCACCCAGTTGTATTGGCCCAGGGCGTCGTCGTCCATACGCTCGGCGAGATGCTCGACGTCAGTGAGCGTAAAACCAGAAACATGGTGGTCGAGCATGGACATGCCCCCGGTGAGCTGCTGCAGGCCCTGCAACGCAAGAATGTGGTAATAAAATCCAATAAACAAGGTGACCGCGAGGACAGCGAGAACCAAGATGCCCGGACTGCCTTCTTGCCGGCCGGCTTGTTGCAGGTCGTCCTTCGCCTTGGCAGCAGTCAACCGTGGACGATCAGCCTTCTGATTCGGTGTATACCGAATCGTTTGATTGTCCTCGTAGTCTTTGGCTCGGCGTTTTCTTGCCACTCATCCTCCGGTGCTGCTCTCTATGCCAAACATGGCGTGGGGAACCTCAGGTGATTCTGAAATACCTGGTGTTCATCTTAGTTGAGTTCACGAGCGCCGTCTCGCAGGGCTTCTCCACAGCCGGCGAACACAGACCAGTTTTGGAGGCGTGACCGGCTAGACTTGGAGCCTATGGCCTACCAGACTTCTTTGCCCCAATTTCGCCCTGCGTTTTCCGTTGATGCCGGACCTGAAAGTCCGGTGCAGAAACCAAACGCGTCTGCGGAGCGGTTGGTGACAGGTTTGAACCAATCTCAAGCCGAGGCGGTGCTGCACCGGGGTGGGCCCTTGCTGATCGTCGCCGGCGCTGGTTCGGGTAAAACCCGTGTGCTGACACACCGGATCGGGCATTTGTTGGCAACCGGGGATGCACGACCACACGAATTCTTAGCTATTACGTTTACGAATAAAGCCGCAGCTGAAATGCGGGAACGTATTGGGGAACTTGTTGGTCCGGATGCAGCCAAGATGTGGATCTCGACGTTCCACTCATCGTGTGTGCGCATCTTACGTCGCGAAGCCAAACACGTTGGTCTGAAATCCAACTTCTCGATCTATGACGCGGCTGACTCGTTGCGCCTGATCACCCAGATTGCCAAGGATGCTGACTTAGATCCCAAACGTTTCGCACCGCGGGCGATGCGAAATAAGATTTCCTCGTTGAAAAATGAACTCGTCGACGACGAAGTATTTGCTTCTACGGCTCCTGCAGATCCGTGGCATCAAGCCGTTGCGGAAATCTATAAGGAATATAGCTCTCGACTGCGCGGCGCCAATGCCATGGACTTCGATGACCTGTTGAGCAACGTGGTCCATATGTTTGATGCGTTCCCCGCGATTCTCGATAACTACCGTCGTCGTTTCCGGTTTGTCCTGGTGGACGAGTACCAGGACACGAACCACGCGCAGTACCGTTTGGTGCGGCTCCTCACCGGTGCACCTGGTGAGCCGGAAGGTGTGGCAACCGAAGGCGGCCAACTCACCGTTGTGGGCGACTCCGACCAGTCGATCTATGCTTTCCGAGGTGCCGATATCCGCAACATCGTGGACTTTGAACACGACTACCCGGACGCTACGGTGATTCGTCTGGAGCAAAACTATCGCTCCACTCAAACCATCTTGGATGCTGCCAACGCCGTCATTGCACAGAACCCATCCCGTGAGATCAAGCGGCTGTGGACTGCTGAGGGTAGCGGCGAGAAGATTATTGGCTACGCCGCAGAATCTGAGTCGCGCGAAGCCCAATGGATAACCGACACGATCGATGATCTGATGGACAACCAAGATTATCGGCCAGCCGATATGGCGATCTTTTACCGTACCAACGCCCAGTCACGGTCCATTGAAGAACGACTCATCGCCTCGGGCATCCCGTACCGAGTGGTTGGCGGTACACGGTTCTACGACCGGAAAGAAATCAAAGATGCCCTGGGTTACCTACGGGTCTTAGATAACCCGGATGATGACGTGAACCTCCGGCGTATCCTCAATGAGCCAAAGCGCGGTATCGGGGATCGGGCCGAGGGCACCATCGCTGCACATCAGACGCGTGGGCAATCCACCTTTATGCAGGCATTGCGTGACGCCGAAAATTCGCCCGGTGGGATGGCCACTCGGTCATTGAACGCGGTCAAAAAATTTACCCAACAGCTCGATGACTTACAACAAGTTGCGGAAACAGAATCGGTTGCCACGATTCTTGAAGCTGTACTGGAACAGACCGGCATGCTGGAGGCACTGCGAAGCTCCAAAGATTTCCAGGACGAATCCCGGGCCGATAACCTCGGTGAGCTGGTCGGTGTTGTACGGGAATTTGATAAAGCCAATCCGGACGGGACCCTCGGCGACTTTCTGGAGCAGGTTGCCCTAGTCGCCGACGCTGATCAGCTACCGGATGCGGCGGACGAAGAAGGTCGAGCGCTCGCAGAATACCTGGGTGAAGTCACGCTTATGACACTGCATACGGCGAAAGGACTGGAGTTCCCGGTGGTATTTCTGACCGGCATGGAACACGGCGTTTTCCCGCACGCACGTTCAATGGCTGACGAAAAGGAATTGGCTGAAGAACGCCGTCTGGCATATGTGGGTCTGACACGAGCGCGCGAACGCCTGTATGTATCACGTGCAGAGTCGCGCAGCATGTGGGGGCAGCATCAGTTCTATCCGGCCAGCCAGTTCCTGTCGGAAATCCCGGCCGAGCTCATTGAGTGGGAGCGCGAAGGTACAGGGGCGCCGGCAACTTCTGGATTCGGCGGGGGCTTTGGCGGATTTGGACAAGACACCGGTGTGCGTGGATTCCGCTACCGCGATGCGCAACGCTTCAGCGGCTCTCATTGGGGCGCTTCGACCGCCAACAGGAACTATGGCAAGGCGGCAGCCGAGGGGATAACTGAGGCCCAAGAAACAGCCCGAGTGAAAAAACCAGCACCTCGAACTCAGGTGAATCCAAATAAGGAAGTCCTGGCGGTGGCTACAGGCGACGTCGTCGAACATAAATCATTTGGCACCGGAGTTGTGACCGGGGTCCAGGGTGAAGGCAACAAAGCCGTAGCTGTTGTACAGTTCGCTGAGTCTGAAAAACGTCTACTGCTGCGCTACGCACCGTTGAAAAAGACGTAAATAGCGCCAATATGTAGTCATTGTTCGGGGTGGCCCTTCTCGGTGGACTACAGTAAGGGTTTAGGAGTTCTGTGGCGTTAAGCCGAACTCGCAGACGCCCGGGGATATCTGTTCCGGGAGTGTCATTCAATAAGTTGTCGAGGTAAAAGGACTGCAAACTCGTGGACCTGTATGAGTACCAGGCACGCGATCTTTTTGAAGCACACGGGGTACCCGTGCTGGCTGGGATCGTTGCCGAAACACCGGAAGATGCCAAAGCCGCCGCTGAAAAACTCGGTGGCGTTACCGTTGTCAAAGCCCAAGTCAAAGTAGGTGGCCGCGGCCTGGCCGGCGGTGTCAAAGTCGCCAAGAATGCTGACGAAGCATACGAATATGCCAAAGACATTTTGGGCATGGATATTAAAGGTCACACCGTTCACCAGGTGATGATCGCTGCAGGCGCTGACATCAAAGAAGAGTACTACTTCTCGATGCTGCTGGATCGCGCCAACCGCACCTACCTTGCTATGGCATCGGTAGAAGGCGGAATGGACATCGAGCAGTTGGCAGAAGAGCGTCCAGATGATCTGGCACGCGTCCCAGTTTCGCCAACCACCGGTCTGAACCGCGAAGTCGCAGAGCAGATTGCGAAAGAAGCTAAATTCGCTGAGGACATGCAAAGCGATATCGCTGATGTGCTTGTCAAACTTGGTGAAGTCTTTGAGAAAGAAGACGCCACCCTGGTTGAAGTCAACCCACTGGTCCTCACCGGCGAAGGCAAGCTCATTGCCCTTGACGGAAAAGTCACCGTGGATGACAACGCTGACTTCCGTCAGCCAGCACACGCTGAACTCGTTGACGAACGTACCGAAAACCCGCTCGAAGCCAAAGCTGAAGCCAAAGGCCTCAACTACGTGAAGCTTGACGGTGCCGTTGGTGTTATTGGTAACGGTGCCGGACTGGTTATGTCCACACTGGACGTCGTCGCATACGCCGGTGAAAACCACGGCAACGTCAAACCGGCCAACTTCTTGGACATTGGTGGTGGCGCTGACGCACAGGTCATGGCCGATGGTCTCGACGTGATCCTGGGTGACGAGCAGGTCAACTCCGTATTCGTAAACGTCTTTGGCGGTATTACTGCCTGCGACCAGGTTGCCCGCGGTATCGTGCAGGCATTGGAAATCTTAGGCGACGCTGCATCCAAGCAACTGGTTGTACGCCTGGATGGAAACAAGGTGGATGAAGGCCGCGCCATCCTGGCCGAAGCCAACCACCCGCTGGTCACCATTGCGGCCACCATGGACGAAGGCGCTGACAAAGCCGCCGAGTTGGCCAACAAGTAAGGACGGGATAAAGAAGAAATGTCGATCTTCCTCAATAAAGATTCAAAGGTCATCGTCCAGGGTATTACCGGTGGCGAAGGAACCAAACACACTGCGCTGATGCTCAAAGCTGGCACCAATATTGTCGGCGGCGTGAACGCACGTCGCGCAGGCGAAACCGTTGAGCACGTTGACGCCGATGGCAACGACGTGACGCTGAACGTGTACGGCACTGTAGAAGAAGCCATGAAAGAAACCGGCGCAGATGTGTCGGTCATGTTCGTGCCACCGAAGTTCGCTAAAGACGCTGCAATGGAAGCCATTGAAGCTGAAATCGGACTCCTCGTAGTCATCACCGAAGGTATCCCGGTTCAGGACACCGCAGAGTTCTTCGCTGCTTCACAGGCCAACGTTGGTTCTGATGGCAAGCCGAAGACTCGGATCATTGGTCCAAACTGTCCGGGCATCATCACACCGGATGTATCCCTGGCGGGCATTACCCCGGCTACTATTACCGGAACCGGCCCCATTGGTTTGGTCTCCAAATCGGGTACATTGACCTACCAGATGATGCACGAACTGTCCGAGATTGGTATCTCTACTGCTATCGGAATTGGTGGTGACCCTGTCATCGGCACCACCCACATCGATGCGCTGGAAGCTTTCGAACAGGATCCAGACACCAAGGCCATCATCATGATCGGTGAAATCGGTGGCGACGCCGAAGAAAAGGCTGCGGAGTACATTAAGGACAATGTATCCAAACCAGTTGTTGGCTACATTGCTGGCTTTACCGCACCGGAAGGTAAGACCATGGGTCACGCCGGTGCGATCGTTTCCGGTTCCTCCGGAACTGCTGCAGCCAAGAAAGAAGCTCTTGAAGCAGCAGGCGTTCAGGTTGGCCAGACCCCAACTGAGGCCGCTGATAAGATGCGCGAGATCTTCAAAAATCTCTAAGCTCTAATATCTGATCTCATCAGAATCAGACGAAGCCCAAGCACATGCTTGGGCTTCGTCTGATTTAACACGCAATCTTAGGCCGCATTTTTGAACAGCAGCGCAAGCGCCTGTCCGCCACCAATACATGCCGTGACGATGACATACTCGTGGTTGTTGCGACGCATTGCATACAGGGCACGCAGGGTGAGCACCGCACCGGTAGCGCCAATGGGGTGGCCCAGAGCAATCGCGCCACCATACGGGTTGGTTTGCTCCATCGACAACCCGGAATCTCGGATGACGGCCAACGATTGGGAGGCAAACGCTTCATTGAGTTCAACGTGACCGATATCGGCTGGGCTGAGTCCGGTCTCCTCCCACATCGTGTTCAGCGCATGTGTGGGCGCGTACCCCATAAGATTGGGGTCCATGGCAGCCTTTGTTACGTGTTCCAACGAGCCCAGCACGCTGTGACCCTGGGCGGCCGCCACTTCAGCGGTTGATAAGACCATTGCGGCCCCACCATCGTTAATCCCTGAAGCGTTGCCGGCAGTCACCGTACCGTCTTTCTGGAAAGCCGCGCGCAAGCCCGCAAGTTTATCGGCTGTCGAATCAGGTTTTGGATGCTCGTCGGTATCGACGGTGCCCACTCGGTTAACCTCAAGGGCGATGATCTCTTCGGCAAAAGCAGCCTGCGCTTCCGCAGAAGCAGCCCTACGCTGTGATTCGGCCGCGAACTCGTCTTGGTCGACTCGGGAGACGTTATATTTTGCGGCAACGTTTTCTGCAGTGACACCCATGTGCGCATTCGAGAAAGGGTCGGTCAGCATCGCGATGGTGCCATCCAGCACGGTTCGATGGCCAAGACGTTTATTGCCGCGTGCATTGAAGTCTAAGAATGGCATCCGCGACATCGACTCGTTACCACCGGCCACCACGTAGTCGGAGCCGCCCCAGTGCAGTTCTTGAGCAGCAGACCATACCGCTTGCAGGCCAGAGCCACACAGACGGTTCACGTTGAACGCCGGAGTGCTCTCCGGGAGTCCGGCTTCCATGACCGTACGACGAGCGTTATAGGCGTCAGGCCCAACCTGGCCCACCTGCCCCATTATGACATCACCAATGTTGTTACCATCGACCCCGGTACGGGAGAGTGCTTCGGCAATGGCGTGGCCACCTAGCTGGTACGCCTCGACCGATGAGAGCACACCACCATAAGAGCCAACAGGAGTCCTGGCACCATCGAGTACAACGATTTTTTGTTCAGACATGAAGTTCCTTCGAGATTGGAAGCGCGCTGACTTCACAATCAGTGCATGTGGTTATCTGTATTCTATCTCACAGGTGAGTTTTCGCGGCGGCTTTTGCATGTTGTCGATACCTATTCGGATTCGAACCGTTCCTTGCCGAAAGCGACCTGCCATTCGGATACGTGCCGGGATACGACCACTCCCCGGATCACGAAAGGATCCTTAGTAGCGAGTTCTGTGACGCGGTCCTTGGATTCCACACTGAAAAGTAAGAGCCCGCCAGCTGACTCGTCGTCCACCAGAGGACCAGCGGCCAGCAGGTGCCCTTGATGGAAGAGGTGTTGGAGGTATTCGCGATGCTGGGGACGGTGCTCGTTGACGAAACCAACATCGTCGACGTACTGATATTTGAGTGTGTAGATAGCCATGGAAATGTCTCCGCAATATTGAGATGAAACGTGGTCATGTAAGCGCGAGCAGTTTAGGCGGGCTCTGGAGTGTAGCCCTCGAGGTTGCCATCCGGGTCCACGTATTTGGCGATGAGCGTGCAGTCTTTGTGTCCGTAGCCTTCGGCGCGAAGGTCTGCCATTTGAGTGTGGACCAACTCAGTAGCTGGCATGTGCAGGCTGTGCTGTTCCGCAGCATCAAGGGCCAGACCAAGATCTTTATATGACAGGTCAGCACGGAAGACTGCGTCGAAGTTTCGGTTAGACGCGGACGTCTCCAAGATGTTGGGTACTGGATACCAGACTTGCTGGGCCCAGCTGCGCCCAGAGGATGCCGAGACGATGTCGTGAAACACCTTGGGGTCCAGGCCCAGGCGGGCAGCCAGCTGTGAGCCTTCCGAATTTGCTAAAAGATTGATGTGGACCATGAGGTTGTTCGCAATTTTGGCTGCGGTGCCTGTCGTGGGGCCACCGGCCGCGAACGTTTTGCCAGCCATCGGTTCAACGTATGTTCTGGCTTGCTCTACGTGTTCGGCTTGGCCACCGATCATGAACGCCAGCGTAGCTTGCTCAGCACCAGAGATCCCTCCGGAAACAGGCGCGTCTACGAACCGGAGTCCAAGTTTTCTTGACTCCTCGTGGCACCAAAGCGACGTGTCGATATCTACGGTGGAGCAATCTAGCAGCAAAGTCTTATCGTCAACGAGCTCAAATAATTGCTGATAGACCGACCGGACGTGTGGCCCAGCCGGAAGCATAGTGATAACTGCATCGGTTCCCATTACGGCCTCTGACAGCGTCTTGGATCCCGTTGCGCCAAGTCTTGATGCAGCTTCAACGGATCCGGCGTCGAGGTCAAATACTTGAACTTGGTGATCTGCTCCCAGCAGATTCTTCACCATGGGGAGCCCCATGTTTCCTAAGCCGATAAATGCATAGCGTGTCATTTGACCTCCGTCGATTATCAGGTGTTGCGTGCATGAAGTATTGGCTGGTGCGCATACTAGCCAAAGAAGAGAATTCCAACAGTGAGCAGGGCGGTCACGAGTGCTGGAATAACCAAGGTGATCATGAAGACATCTTTGTAGGATTCCCTGTGGGACAGTCCGCAGACCATAAGTAACGTAATCACCGCACCGTTATGTGGCATGGAATCGAGTCCACCTGAAGCCATAGAAGTAATGCGATGCATGACCTCCATGGAAATTCCTTGATCTGTAGCCATGGTTTTGAGCTCATCGCCGAAGGCGTTGAGGGCGATGGTCATACCACCGGAGGCCGAACCGGTGACACCGGAAATCACCGAGGTAGATATAGCAGAGGTCACTAGGGCGTTGGCTGAAAGACCGAAGATCCCGTCTCGAATAATCGCAAAGGCAGCAAGAGCGGCGATGACGGCGCCGTAACCAACCTCTGAGGCCGTGTTGAAAATTGGTTGCAGTGAGTTTTTGGAACCATCAACAAATGCTTGCCATAATGGTTTTACATTCCGAATGTTGATGAGCACGATTGAGGCAATGGCCGCTAGCAGCGCCAGAATAACGGCCCATGTAGCCGCGCGATCTCCGAGTGTAATGCCCCCAAACGCGTCATCTTCGAGGACCGACCAGTCGAGGTTGGGCAAGATGAACTGTGTGGCACTAAAGTTCACGATGAAGACCAACAACAGCGGAATAAATGGCAAGAAATGATTTCTTGGTTTGAGTGTTTGCTGCGTGGTGGTTGGAGCTACAGGGAGACCTTCATCGTTATAGTCGATGTCCTCGTCCTCGCCATCTGTGCACCGGGTACGGGTCTTCGTTTGAACCTGAGACGTTGACTCGGCCCCATTTCCGGCGTTGTCTGGGGCTGATCTTCCGGACGGGCTGTCGTCTGCTGTGCCGCCTGATGAAAGCCCAAGGTCGGCACCGCGTCCGTAACGCTTTTCTAAGATGGTGATGTCATCAAAAGCTTCGCCAGCACTGATCAGCTGTTTCTTGCGGAACTCTAACCACACCATGCCGAGGATGAAGATGATGGTACCGCCAACGATTCCCAGCACAGGGGCGGCAAAGGTGCTGGTTTGAAAGAAGTTGCCGGGAATAATGTTTTGAACCTGTGGGGCTCCCGGTATCGCCGTCATAGTAAATGTAAGAATGCCGTGCGCAATGGTTGCCGGGATGAGTCGACGCGGAATATTGGCAACTCTGAAGAGCTCGCGTGCCAGCGGGAACATGACAAAAACTGCAACGAACACAGAGATGCCGCCGTAGGTCATGAGTGCCGAAGTCAGTACTGTCGCAAATATCGCACGCTTGGACCCAAGCCAACGCGTAATGGTGTCTGCTAGGTCAGTTGCATAGCCCGAGAAGAGCATCAGCGCGCCAAAAATTGCCCCCGTGAGGAAAATTGGGAAGTAGCTACCCACGAAACCCGCCATGGCGGGCATGAATATATCAGTATATGTTGCTAAGAGCGGCATGCCAGAGGTGACCATTGCTACCAGAGCGGCAAGGGGTGCGGCAAGAATGATCGAGACGCCGCGATAGGCCAGCGTGATCAGTATGGCCAGCGATAAAAAGATGCCAATGAGTCCGATGGCCATGTGGCTACCTCCCGATAGATTCGTGATGTGGATCACGGGACAGTTTAGGTCTGTGACACTGAATCAGCGACCCGCAAAAGTGCACATATGGTGTGTGGCGGTTGACGTTCTGCGACCTCTTGCGGCGTCTGTGTGATGAGGGTAGTTTCTCGGACACAAACGTTTGCGATTAGCTGTGCTTCACGACACGGTTTCAGTCAGAACTTACCCAATCCACCGGAAAGAAGTGCCCCAGCATGTCACAGATTCAGGCGCAAGTACTCGCCTCTACGGAACCGACGCTTACCCCTCAAGATCTGCAACTAGACGCTCCGAAGTCAGGGGAAGTGTTAGTAGACGTTGCGGCTTGCGGGGTATGTCATACCGACTTGCATGTGATGAAAGAGGAGGTAAACTTCCCGCGGCCTGCGGTATTAGGGCACGAAATCTCAGGTGTGGTCGTCGATGTTGGTGACGACGTCGATCACGTGGCTGCAGGTGATCGGATTGTGGCAGCTTTTATTATGCCGTGTGGTTCCTGCCGACATTGTACGAACGATTTGGAAGAGATTTGCGAAGTCTTTTTTGAAAATAACCGGATCAATGGGCGGCTTCTGGACGGTACAACACGATTGCATGAAGCAGATGGCACCGACGTAGCCATGTACTCGATGGCCGGTCATACAAGCCGTACAGTAGTCCCGGCGTCCGCTGTTTTTGCGGTACCGGATCAAGTAAGTTTGCAGGACGCAGCGATTCTAGGGTGCAGCATTTTTACCGCGTACGGCTCTGTATTCCAAGCGGGTGAAGTCAGCGAAGGCGACACAGTCGCTGTGGTTGCAGCCGGAGGTATTGGCCTATCGATTGCGCATTTAGCGGCGGCAGCAGGTGCTGCCCGAGTATTCGTTGTGGATTTAGACGATGAAAAGTTGGCGCTTGCCCAAGAGCTTGGTGCAACCGATCTCATCAACGCTAGTCAGCAAGATGCCTTAGAGATCATCAGCGCGGAGTTGGGGCATGGCGTTGACGTGGTATTCGAAGCTCTCGGCACCCAGGCCACAGTCACACAAGCAGTATCCTTAGCTGATGATGGCGGCCGCGTCGTATTGACCGGCATCGCCCCTCCTGGACATGTACTTGATACGGCCATTGCCCATGTGGTTCGGCGGAAAATTCAAATCGTTGGCTCCTACGGGGCTACCGTCTCGACGGCGATGCCGGCGGTCATCGAACTTGCTGGCCAAAATAAAGTAGATCTGCAGAAACTCATTACCGACCGCTTCGACTTTGACCAGACCGATGTCGCGTATCGGGCCTTAGATGCTCGCGAAATTCGTGGGCGAGGAGTGATCTCGATCAATCCGGACCTCAAGTAATTCCTCGGGCAGCGTTGAGGAAGCGATGACGACGGCTAACAGTCCAAGGTCAAGTAAACTCGCATGCATGGACTGGGAAGAACTGCATACCAATTTGCCCTCGTTGATGACGTTTCTCACGGTGGCCAGGCTGGGCCGTTTTACTGCGGCAGCAGACTCTTTGGGTATTAACCACGCAACGGTTTCCCGTCGGATCAGTGGGTTGGAAAAAATAACCGGACAACGGCTACTACTGCGTTCTCAATCAGGGTGGGAAATTACCACCGAAGGCAGAGAGGTCTTCGAAGTGGCTGAAGAAATCGAACAGTCGCTGTCTAAACTTGTTTCGGAGAACACCAGGTCAACCGTGACCGGAACCGTCCGCATTGGCGCGCCGGAAGCCTTCACCGGCCATGTCGCCGTGCCGGTGCTGGCTCGTGTTCAACGTGAGCATCCAGAACTAGATGTTGAACTGTTTACTTCTACTCAGCGGGCGCGTCAGAACCGATCGGGACTCGATCTCGAAATAGTGGTTGGCAAACCCGAAGTGCCGCGCGCTTGGGAGCGTCCACTGCTGGAGTATCAGCTGAAACTCTATGCCACGAAAATGTATCTGGAAGAGCACGGGCAACCCACCACCCTGCAGGCACTACAACAGCACCGGTTGAACTACTACGTTGAAGCCATATTATTGGTTCAGGACCTGGATGCAGCGTTGACGAAACTGCCACGGATGCGCCAAGGGATCGCTTCAACGAATGTTTACGCGCATCTCACGGCCACCCTTGCCGGTGCTGGAATCGGATTGTTGCCTGACTTTATGGCCCAGGCGCAACCGGATTTGGTGCCCATTTTGGGCGACCAGTTTTCTCATCCTGCGACCTTTTGGGCCGTTGTTCGACAGGAGTCGTTACGGAATCCAGCGGTAACAGCCGTATACCAGGCATTCCAAGATTATTCGGGTCGTCCTGCTGGTGTGCATCCCGGGGCTGGCCCTGCAATTTTGTAAGTCTGCAGGATGCGCTCAGTTAGAGCACAACCGAAACGAGTATCGGGACCGTGAGAATTGACAAGAGCGTGGTGCCCGCAAGCACGGCTGCGGATAGGTGAGCGGACTCATCGTAGCGTTCGGAGAGAATATAGCCAGAGGTCGACATCGGCATGGTCGCCATTAAGAACACTGTGCCAAACCATCCCGGGCCCATGGCATCGCGGAAGATCCACGCCAGACCCAGCGTGACCAGTGGGAAGATAATATTCTTCAAACCGATGCCAGACATGACCATCCCGAGTGAGAGCATGCCGGAGCGTAAGCTCGCCAAAGCAGGATGCATGGCGATTCCCACGGAGAAGAGTGCAAGTGGGATGGCCGTGGCACTAAGCAGCTCTAGGCTGTTGGTGATGACGCCTGAGACTGGAATGGAAAAGGCGACCACAACGATGCCCAGGAGTGTGGAGATTGTGACCGGGCTCAGGAAAATACGGGAGACTATTTCGCGACCAATTCGAGACAGACTACTCCGGTTGGACCTCTGCGCATCAGCGTGACCGGAAGGTTGGCTACGCTCGCCACGCAGGATGGGGTACCCGATCAAGAACACCAGGTTGTGCAAAAGGTGGACGATAGCTGCCGGTACGGCAGCGTCAGTGCCGAGCAGTGCGATAGTCATCGGGATACCGAAATAGCCCACGTTTCCATAGGATGCGCTCAACGACAGCGGGGCTGCCAGCGATCGGTGTTTGGGTGTGAGCCAGTATGTCGCGTAGTAGACGACTGCGGAGAATGCGCCTGGCAAGATCAGCGCGAGTAACCAAACTTGCCAGGGGAATGATTCAGGTAATTCCGCGGTAGCAATTGAGGTGTATATAAAGCAAGGCAGGGCGATAGAGAATACGAAATTATTGAGCCCTGGCGCACTTTTCCGGAACCTCTCAGCATATCCCGCGACGAATCCAACCCCGAAAATAACGAACATCGGGGCAAGGACGGCTAAGGCTTCAAACATGGAGCTATTCTAGGGAAACTTTCTCATCCCGTGTCTACACCTGGTGGCTCGAAGGTACTGTCAGACTTCGAATAGCAGACCTAATAGGTACGTGACGGTTGCGGCTCCAATGCCGATACCTAATTGACGTATTGCACGCTTGAAAGGAGAAGCCCCTGAGAGCAGACCGACGATCCCACCGGTGACAAGCAGCGCAACGGACACCGCACAGAGGGCCCACGCCAGGGCGGTAATCCCGGTGGCACCGAAGAAAAACGGCATAATTGGGATGATGGCTCCGGAGGCAAAAAATAAAAATGATGCGATGGCCACTTTCCACGGATTGCCCACCGATTCGTACTCTTCTGCTTTGAGTTCTTCAGCAGGCCCCTGTGATCCGTCAGGTCGAGCTGAAAAGCTAGGGTCACAGTCACAGCTCAGGTAGCCTAAACGCTCTAAAACACGATGTTTCGCAGCCGCAGGCTCCATACCTCGAGCGCGGTACACCAGCTCAAGCTCGTTCTCTTCGATGTCCAAGTGCCGTGCTGCCCGGAGCGTGGCGTGCGTTGGGTGAGACGCTTCTAAAAGTTCACGTTGTGAGCGAACTGAGACGTACTCGCCGGCACCCATACTTAACGCACCGGCTAATAAACCTGCGATCCCGGTGAAGAGCACTACTGGGGCAGAGGCCCCGGTCGCTCCGATGCCCATGACGAGAGCTAGGTTGGAAACGAGGCCGTCGTTAGCTCCGAAGACAGCGGCCCGAAAATTGCCGGCCATCGTTTCCCGTCCGCGAGCGGCAAGACCGCGGACAACTTCCTCGTGAATAGCCTCATCTGCAGCCATTTCGCGTGGAACTTCGGAATCTCGTTTATACGGTGTATCGGATTCGGCACGTTGCATCAGCGCCAACACGAACACCGAACCAAACATCCGTGCGAGGAATCGTAGCAGTGCCCGGTGCAGGCTGGGACGAGGCAGTTTCTTCGCATCATTGCCCAGCAAGCTGCGCCAGTGCTCTGCGTGGCGATCTTCAGCGTCAGCTAGACCGTGCAGGATGTCGCGCTCAGGTTTTTCGCTGCGGTGAGCTAAATCCCGATAAATCTGGCCTTCAGCAATTTCATCGGCCAAATACCGGCGCCAACGCCGAATTTGTGACTTCGTCGGCCCTGGGGCGACGGTCACTTCGTGGTTATATTCCGACATCCTTGTTCCTCGCGTATCGGTGAGCCAATACAGTCGTCGACAACTTTACCCGGTTGTACTTGACCCTGGGCGTTCCGGGCGCGCCTATATTTTTTTCGAACGGCATGGCACCTTTCAATCAAGGTGTTTAGCGAGAGAGCTGTGTTGGATCCGGATCTTCCGGCGGGGTGGAGGTCGGTTGTTCCGGATCGTAGCTGAATTCTTTGTCGTGGCGTTCGGGCTGACGAGCGAAAATGAAATGCCGCCCGGAAAGCTCTTCGATACTCAGCGAGACAAAGAAATCTTTATAGGTTGGTATCCAGGGGGCGAGTCCGAGACCACGGACGTAGTCGACGTCTTCTTCGGTAACTGTGTGAATGTTGCCGCGAACAACCACGGACCATGCTTGGTCAGGCAGGATGCCGTCGGTTTCAAAGGCCACCATCGCCTCGGATTTTGCGGCCAGTAGTTTTGCACCCGGAGCAGTTCGGAAATACAGGTTCTTACCGTCAAACGCGTAATTGACCGGGAAGATCTCCACACGTCCGTCTGTCATGAAGGCTAGCCGACCGTGGCGGGTGTTCCGCAAGAGCCGTTCGCATTGCTCGTGGTTCAGGTGGAGAACCGGTTGGTCTTTTTCGTGTTCAAACATGTAGGCGCTCATAGGTCCTATTCTGCTGGTTTCCGGCAGGGGGCGCCACCCTTGCATTCGACCCCGTCACAAACCTTGGATTGTGTCCAATACGGACCTGATCATTGCTGACTCGCGGCCCGGCGCTAGAGCGACATAATGTTTGGCTAAATGTGGGGGGCCGTCAGTCGCCGTGACGTACCGTCCTCCTGCCTGGTGCAATATATAGGACCCTGCTGCAACATCCCATGGTTGGGTATCCGCACCGAGGACGACGTCGGCTATCCCGCAGGCCGCATGGCATAGCTCGAGTGCCCCAGAAACTAGACGCCGTACCGTGGCAAAGTTGGTCACGAGGTCACCAAAGAGCGCGGTCGCTTCGGGCACACGATGTAGCACTTCGGCGGCAGGAAACGAGGTGATCAGATTGTACTGGGACTCGTGTGCGGGTCCCGGACGGGCAACGATCGGCTCGTTATTGCGATAGGCTCCGGTGACGTCGGCAGAAAATTCGGTGCCGGCCACCGGATCAATCACGACGCCGGCCACGACCGTATTATCAATGGCTGCAGCGATCGAAATAGAAAACATCGGGTAGCCGTGGACGAAGTTACTCGTGCCATCAATTGGATCGATAATCCATTCCAGCTGGCCAGGCTCGGCAGGGGATTGGCGTCCGGTTTCCTCACCCCAGAACACTGCATCATGGCCGGCCAGACTTGTTTTGAGCATTTCCTCGACGCGGCGGTCCCAGACGGAAACTAAATCGTGTCGATTTGTTTTGGTTTCAGCCACGACAGTGCCGGAGGTAAAAGCCTCGGCAAGCAGTGCGGTGGGCTCTCGAGCTGCATGCAGTGCCAGAGTACGTAAATTGGACATGACACTCACCATAAACCAGCATGGAGAAACGTATTAGACTGTGGACGTGATCAACGAGTGGAACCCAAAAAACTATGACGCGTCGTCGTAAAACCTATGATCTTCCGGCTATTCCTCGGCAGGCACCTGCTGCGGCGAATGAGGCCTCCCCTCCGGAACAGCTAGCCACCCTGGCTTATTACAGTTTTCAGAAGAAACGACGCGAACGCTCTCGTAAACGCGGGGATACACCGCGGATCCTGTCGTTTACCGGTTATGGTTCAACTCGCTGGGTTCGCATTTTTTCTCGGGTGTTATTATCTAAGCCCCAGTGGAGCGAAACCGAATATGTCAACCAGATTTTGCGGGACGGCGTACGAGGTTGGCAGAACTTTGTGTCACCGCCCATCGCATATGCGATGGTGATCATTGAGGTCAACGGTGAACGCCATCAGGTGCGAGCTGACCGTAACGGTGTCGTGGATGCCCGGATTGAAACGACGTTGGTTCCGGGGTGGGCGACCGTAACCGTCCACGCCGGTGACGAAGAACGTCGCACCCAGGACGTGCTCATTATTGATGACGACACCACCAACGCCATTATTTGCGACGTTGATGACACCGTGTGGGTTACCGCCCTGCCACGTCCATTCACGGCTGCGTGGAACTCATTTTTGATCGATGAGCATGCTCGACGTCCGGTAGCTGGTATGCCGGTGATGTTGAATCGGTTGGCCGAAAAGCATGCCGGTACGCCGGTGTTCTATGTTTCGACTGGTCCGTGGAATGTGGCAGAAACCCTGACTCGCTTCATGACCCGTCACTTGTTTCCGCTCGGCCCGATGCTGTTGACGTCGTGGGGCCCGACCGAGGATCGTTGGTTTCGGTCGGGTATGGCCCATAAGGTCAATGCGCTGGCTCGACTTGCGGAAGATTTCCCACAGCTGACGTGGACACTGGTGGGCGATGACGGTCAACACGACCCAGAAATTTACACGCATTTCGCTCTTCACCACCCCGGCCGGGTTGATGCGATTGCTATCCGTCAGCTGTCTGCTGCTGAGGCGCTGCTGGCTGGCGGCCGCGCGGAAAATATGCGGCAGGCTACCCAGGGTATTGCCTGGGCTTATGGTCCCGATGGGGCTGCGATCTCGTTCCAGCTGGAGAATTCGGGTGTGCTCCCTCCGCGTGAGCATGCTCCGTTGGCGTGGCCGCAATCAGTCACAGCAGAGGAACAACTTACCGTTGCCGAACTGCGCGCCGATTACCCAGAATTTACCCAAGACATTTCACACCACACACAGGAGGAGTCATGACCGTGCTTGAGATTCCGTTGCGCTGGGGCGACATGGACGCCTACGGCCACATCAACAACGTCCAGATTGTGCGGTTGATGGAAGAGGCCCGTGTGATTGCGTTCGGCATCCCATCGGGTACCGGGACGCTCGATGCCACGACCCCAACACCGTACGTCAACCTGTTGGCTGGCGTGGGGGACAGCGTCATGACACTGATTTCAGAGCACACCGTGAAGTATCGCCGCCAATTGCCCTATCGTGGGTTGCCTGTTCGTGTGGACATCGGCATCGACAAGGTTAAAGGCGCCTCGGTAGAAATTTTCTACGCATTCTACGATGGCGACGACATCGCGGTGAATGCCACCTCAACGATGGTTTTTGTCAGCAAAGATTCTGGTCGGCCGGTGCGGTTGAGTGAACAACAGCGGGCCGAGGTGGCCAAGCTTAGATAATGCCCTGGGCAATCATTGCGTCGGCGACTTTCAAGAAGCTTGCGATGTTTGCTCCGGTCACGTAGTCACCGGGATGGCCGAAGTCTTCGGCGGTGGCGATGCAGCGATCATGGATTTCTTCCATGGTCTCTTCTAACCGACCGTGGGTGTAGTCGAAACTCCAGGTGTCTCGAGAGGCGTTCTGTTGCATCTCTAACGCTGAAGTTGCGACACCTCCAGCGTTGGCTGCCTTGCCCGGGCCAAAGAGGATCCCCGCTTCACGGAACGTAGCGATCGCATTGTGGGTGGAAGGCATGTTGGCGCCTTCCGCTACCGCCTTGACCCCGTTTTTCACCAGGGTGATTGCGTCGTCACCGTTCAGCTCGTTCTGCGTGGCACAGGGCAGTGCCACATCAACGGGGACGTCCCACACTGAGCCGTCGGAAATAAAACGCGCATTCTTGCGACGTTCGGCGTAGTCCGAGATACGGCCGCGCTCGACAGTCTTGACTTGGTGGAGCAGATCGATATCAATGCCTTGTTCATCCACCACATAGCCGGAGGAATCCGAAGCGGTAATGACGTTAGCGCCAAGTTTTTGTGCGTAGTCGATGGCGTTGACCGCAACATTTCCAGAACCAGAAATGGTGACGGTGGCGCCGTCTAACGAGGTGCCTTGGGTCTTCAACATTCGGTTGGCGAACATGACGACACCGTTGCCGGTGGCTTCGGGGCGAACTAGTGAACCGCCCCAGGACACACCCTTGCCGGTAAACGCACCGGCCTCAAAACGGTTTGTAATCCGACGGTACTGGCCGAACATGAAACCGACCTCGCGGGTGCCAACCCCGATGTCGCCTGCTGGCACGTCAGTGTGTTGGCCGATGTGACGATACAGTTCGGTCATGAATGACTGACAGAAGCGCATGATTTCGCCTTCGGAGCGTCTGGCTGGGTTGAAATCAGCTCCGCCTTTGGCGCCGCCAATCGGCATGCCCGTCAACGAGTTCTTGAACACTTGCTCAAATCCGAGAAATTTCATGATGCCCAGGTACACGGAGGGGTGGAATCGAATGCCACCTTTATACGGGCCAAGTGCAGAGTTGAATTCCACGCGGAAACCGCGGTTCACTTTGACTACGCCTTTGTCGTCGACCCAGGGGACTCGAAAAATAATCTGACGCTCTGGCTCAACCATGCGCCGCAGAATCCCGTGTTCGACGTATTCGGGATGGCGCTCCATGACGGGACCGAGGCTGGCGAAGATTTCATCGACCGCTTGGAAAAATTCGGTTTCACCAGGGTTGCGGCGCAGTACTTCTTCTCTAATCTGGGCTAAACCGGGTTCCATGTCGTAACCTTCCTCAAGCATCGTCATTGGCTCGCTCGGCGACGCCGGGAAAAAGACACGGCTAACACCCAGACAGCCGTTGTCTTCTGAGCTTTATCCTAGGCTAAAACCCACCCCTGCTGCACCACGTTGCACAAGATTTTCTCAGAGTTTCCTCACAGTCATCTTAAGGATCGTGCCGGTCAACCGGCAAAGCGGTTCCAAGTGGCACGATAGGAGATGATGAGCAACACCACGACCCAAACTAAATCCTTCCCGATGCCTCTGTGGTTGCAAGGCATCGTGGAAGCGTTAGCTGCTGCCTTTCTGGGCGCTGCAATCATTGTGGTGCCAATGGCCATCATGTGGCTCACCGGAGCATTCGCCGATATGCCCATCGGAGAAGCAGGAGCTATTGGCGCCTATACCTGGTTGTCCAGTTACGGAGTGCCCCTCGAGTTCTTCAGCATTGATACTGAAGAAGTTGTCGGCACCTGGTGGTTTATTCCGTTGGGCTTGCTACTGGTGTGGTTGCTCCTAGCCCGACGCGCCGGTGGGAGGTTAGCCAAAGCCTCCCAGTTGAAATTTCTGTGGCAGCCAACGCTCGGCGCCATTGCCGCATACATGTTTTTTGTGTGGGGGACCATCACCCTGGTCAACCTGGACACCGTGATCATCAACCCGGCCGTCGCTACGCTCATCCCCGGGGCCGTATTTGTCATCGGATATACCTGGGGAGTCCTGGGGTATTTTCGAAGACCAATCGCCCGGGCCATAGGTGAGCGCGTTGAGATGTTCTCCGGCGCCGCTCGAAATTTCAGCCACTATCTCTGGGCTCTGCTGCGCGCCGGGGTAATCGGCCTGGCCGCTGCCTGGGCTATCGCATCGATCGTTTTGTCAGTGCAACTCGGGATGCGCTGGGCCGAAGTGACGGATGTGTATCAGCGTCTGGACGCCGGGATCTTTGGCGGACTGATCGTGACCGTGCTCCAGATCTTGGTATTGCCCAACATTGCAGCGTGGACGCTCAGTTATTTGACCGGGGCCGGATTTAGCATTGGCGGAACCATCGTCTCGCCAGCTGGAACCCTGGCCGGGCCGCAGCCAGCACTGCCAATCTTTGCCGCGATACCCACAGAGCAAAGCCTCCAGGAGCACTGGTGGATACTCTTGCTGCTCGCACTGGCCGGAGTTGCAGCCGGCTGGTGGTTCTTTGGTGTGGGAGAAAATCATCTGGAAGATTTCATCATTGCCAAGATTCCGAATCATCCCACGGCCATCACGGTGGCCGTGGTCGCTACCGGCACGGCTATTGGTCTCACTGCCGGGCTGTTGTGCATGCTGGTCATGCTGATGTCGAGTGGTTCCTGGGCCATCGGTGACCTCAGTTCTGTCGGCCCACCGGTGTTTGTGTCATCAGGCCTCTTCGCCGCGCACATCGGGATCGGTTCGGCCATCGGATACGCGCTGGCGCCATTGCCGCACGGCGCTTTTTACTATCGACGCTCCGTCGTCGAGGAAAACGACTAATCCCACAGACTCTGGGAATACTGGTCCTCGCACGCCACAAGGGCAGTATCCGTGAGCGCTTCTGCCATACACTGCTCGTAGGTCACCGTGGGCTCCCACATGATGATCTGCGATGTCGCGACACCACCGAAAAGTACCGCACCTACCAGGCCTGCCGTGCCAGCGAGCCACACCAACATGGTGTGTTCACCCTTGGACGCCAACCGAAATAACCGGATAATCGCCACCACGGCTGCGATCGCGAAAACCGGGGTGGCCACCTTATACGGCAGTGGCAGCGCCATCGCAGCGTAGGTGGCAATCATCGCTGCCACAATCCACAAAATGGCGTCAGCGACCTTGCGTCGATGGGATGGTTGCTCTCGTTCACTCACCGGTGGCGCCTTCCTGCAAAGACTTCTGTGCGTCAATAGCCCAGCTTAGCTAGCTTTTCTTTACACTAGACCCTATGCGTTTGGTGGTATTACTTTCAGGTTCCGGATCCAACTTTCAGGCAGTCATTGACGCTGTAGCGGCCGGAGACCTTGACGTCGACATCGTTGCCGCCGGTTCCGACGTGCACGATGCCTACGGACTCGCTCGCGCTCAGGCTGCAGCGATACCGACTTTCGTGGTCGACTACCACGCATATGAATCTCGCAGCGCATGGTCTGTAGCGCTGGCAGACGCCGTCGCTGAATATCAGCCGGACGTCGTATTGTCTTCGGGCCTCATGCGCATTGTCGGTGAATCCTTTATTGATCGCTTTGCCGGGCAATTTATCAATACTCACCCCGCCATCTTGCCCGCGTTTCCGGGTGCTCGAGCCGTAGCTGATGCGCTCGCAGCAGGAGCAGTGGTGACTGGCACTACCCTGCACTTGGTCGACGCCGGCGTCGACACCGGACCGATCCTGGATCAGCGTGCCGTCACGATTGCTGCGGACGACGACGAAGCAAGCCTGCATGAGAAGATTAAACGTGCTGAACGGCAGATGTTGCTCCAAAATCTTGCCGTGTTAGCCACCGGCGTCGCACCGACGGCACTGATCCGTTCGTATACCAAACCGCGCTAGAATGACGCGAGTAGAGTTGGACCGCAATCGGTTAACAAACACTGTAGAAGGAGCACCCTGTGACCAATACGCTGGATCAAATCCCGGTAAAGCGCGCGCTAATATCCGTCTATGACAAATCAGGATTAGCCGAACTGGCCCAGGGTCTGTCGAGTCTCGGGGTCGAGATTGTCTCCACCGGTTCCACTGCAGCCATGATCCAGGCTGCAGGCGTGCCCGTCACCGAGGTCTCCCAAGTTACCGGCTTCCCCGAAGTACTGGGCGGCCGCGTGAAAACCCTGCACCCGTTCATTCACTCGGGTGTGCTGGCCGATAAAAATGTGCCCGACCACATGGCCCAGCTGGCCGAACACGACATCGCACCCTTCGACCTGGTGGTGGTCAACCTCTACCCGTTTGTGGAAACCGTTGCCTCGGGTGCTACCCAGCCGGAAGCCATCGAACAAATCGACATCGGCGGTCCGACCATGGTGCGCGCGTCAGCGAAAAACCACGGATCGGTGGCCATCGTGACCAATCCGGAAACCTACCACGACATCCTGACGGCGGTAGCAAACGGCGGTTTCAGCCTGGATGCTCGTCGCCGTCTGGCCGTTGAAGCTTTCGCACACACCGCATCATACGACACGGCGGTGGCCACCTGGATGGCAGAAAACTTCGATGACGGCGACCACCCCTCCTACGCAGGACACGCGCTCGAGTTGAAAGAGTCGCTGCGCTACGGTGAAAACCCTCACCAGCCTGCGGCGATCTACACCGCAGACAATCCTGCTCCCGGCATCGCCCAGGCGAACCTGCTGCACGGCAAGGCTATGAGCTTCAACAACTATGTTGACGCCGACGCCGCCGTTCGCGCTGCCTATGCCTTCACCGAACCAGCCGTGGCCGTGATTAAACACGCCAACCCGTGTGGGCTCGGCGTTGCCTCGAATGACGCCGACGACGCGATTGCCGATGCACACCGCAAAGCGCACGCGACCGATCCGGTTTCAGCCTTTGGTGGTGTCATCGCTGCAAACCGCCCGGTCTCAGCTGCCATGGCTCAGCAGGTCAAGGATATTTTCACTGAAGTTGTCGTCGCTCCAGGATTCAGCCCGGAAGCCCACGATATCCTGTCGACTAAGAAGAATATTCGCTTGTTGGAACTCCCGGAGGGTTTCGCGCCCGATACCAAAGAGTTCAAACAAATTTCCGGCGGCATGCTCGTCCAAGATTCCGACATCTACCAGGCAGCAGGTGACGACCCGGCGAACTGGGAACTGGCTGCCGGAGAGCCCGCCGACGAGCAGACCATGCAGGATCTCGTGTTTGCGTGGCAAGCCGTGCGTGCACCAAAATCCAACGCCATCCTGTTGGCCGCCGACCGCGCCGCCGTCGGGATCGGCATGGGCCAGGTTAACCGTCTGGACTCCTGCCGACTGGCCATTGAGCGTGCCAACACTCTGGGGTCCGCGTCGACCGGTGCGCAGGACGTGTCCGCGCCAGGCGGTGCCGAAAACGTGTCGGGAGCAGACGCCCCAGATCGGGCAACCGGTTCGGTAGCCGCGTCTGATGCGTTCTTCCCATTCGCGGATGGCCTGCAGATCCTCATTGACGCCGGTGTGCGCGCCGTCGTTCAACCCGGAGGTTCGATGCGTGACAACGACGTCATCGAAGCTGCCAATGCAGCGGGGATCACCATGTACCTCACCGGTGCTCGCCACTTTTACCACGGATAACCACCCACAGAAATAGCGAAGGGGTACGTATGTCGGATCTCAGATCAGCTGAAGCAGTCTTTGCGGAGCAAGAAGAAGAAGTCTGGGATCTTTTACGTGCCAAAGAATATGCGACCGCAGCTGAGCTCTTAAGAGACATGCGTGGAGCAACGGTGGAACGGCTCTTAGACAGAACACCGCCGTCACTCATGCCCGTGGCCTTCCGACTCCTGGATAAAGATGTTGCCGTGGAAGTCTTTGGCAACATGGAACCTTCCCTGCAATCGGACTTGATTGACGGGCTGGCCGACGAACACACCCAAGATCTGTTCTCGCAACTACAATCCTCTACGCAGGCTCGTCTTGTCGACGAAGTGCCAGCCGAAGTCGCTCAGCGGCTTCTCGCCAGTCTGGGAGAGCCCCAACGTAATGCGGCCGGCAAGATCCTGGGCTACCCCGAAGATTCCGTGGGGCGTCGCATGGCGGCGGTACCTCAGGAATTGACCCCGAATATGTCCGTGGCAACGGCCTTGAACATTATTCGCGACGTCACGGTGGCCGAGCACGAGATCGATCACTTATCTGTGTTGCCGGTTGGCTCGACCTCACACAAAGTGCTGGGTCTCGTCCACCTGCCGAAACTGGTGCGTGCCGAACCGGATGAACTGATTTCCGACATCATGGATCCCACCGAGACCGTTCACGCCCACGACGATGTGGAAGATGCGGCCCGTACCGTGGTGCACGACCGCGTCCAGGCTCTGCCCGTCGTTGATGAAGCCGACCGACTGATTGGCATGCTGACCATGGCGGATGCCCAGCAGGTCCTGGAAGAAGAAGAGTCCGAAGACTCCTTCCGTTCCGGTGGTGCCGAACCGCTGGGACAGCCATACCTGTCGACGTCGGTCATGCACTTGGTGAAATCCCGTGTGACTTGGCTGCTGGTGCTGGGCATCGGCGCTGTACTGACCGTTCAAGTCCTCGACTACTTCGAAGACACCCTGGCCGCCATGGTCGTCCTGACACTTTTTGTACCATTATTGACTGGTACCGGGGGAAACACCGGCAACCAGGCGGCCACCACGGTGACCCGTGCTATCGCTTTGAGCCAGGTGACCACCCGAGATTTCCTCCGTGTGATCTCTCGAGAAGCCTTGGTCGGTGTCACGCTGGGGTTGTTGCTGGGCACGCTGGGCTTCATCGGGGCGTCGATATTCTTTGATGTCGAACTCGGTCTGGTTATTGGTGCCACACTGGTGGTCATCTGTACCCTGGCGGCCTCGGTGGGCTCCATCATGCCGCTCATCGCCTCTAAGATCGGCGTTGATCCGGCCGTATTCTCAAACCCATTCATCTCGACCGTCGTCGACGCGCTCGGACTGATCGTGTACTTCCTGATCGCCAAAGCTATTCTGGGGATCTAAGTCCAAAAATTCTCCCGCACGTGGCTTAACTCCCGGGCGAAAACGGGATATTGAGTCCCTGGTGAGTCAAGGTGCGTTAGATTAGGGGAGAAACTGTGAGGTGCCCTGCACCCAATGGGCGCTTGAACCATGAGGAGATAATTCATCTATGTCAAAGATCATTTACACCTACACCGACGAAGCGCCGATGTTGGCAACTGCATCCTTTTTGCCCATCGTTCGTGCGTTTGCCTCGAAGGCCGGTGTAGAACTGGAAACACGGGATATCTCCCTTGCCGGCCGTATCCTGGCCGCATTCAACGACGTGTTGCCAGAAGATCAGCAAGTTAACGACTCGCTGGCCGAACTGGGTGAGTTAGTCAAAGAAGCAGATGCCAACATCATCAAGCTGCCAAATATCTCGGCATCTGTGCCGCAGCTTGTCGCGGCAGTCAAAGAACTTCAGGCTGCAGGCTTTGACCTGCCAGAGTTCCCGTACGAAGTCACCACCGACGAAGAACGTGAAATTCGTGAGCGGTATTCGACCGCTATGGGTTCTGCCGTCAACCCTGTGCTGCGTGAAGGGAACTCGGATCGCCGTGCACCACGCGCGGTCAAACAGTTCGCAAAGAACAACCCGCACTCCATGGGCGAGTGGTCCAAGAACTCCAAAACCAACGTTGCCACCATGGACAAAGACGACTTCTTCTCCAACGAGCAGTCGGTCACGATAGGTCAGAACGACACCCTGACTATTCGTCACACTGACGCCGACGGCAACGTCACAGTACTGAAAGACGGCCTGAAGGTCCTCAAAGACGAAATCGTCGATTCGACTTTCATGTCCGCCAAAGCCCTGGATGCATTCCTGGCAGAACAGATCAAACGTGCCAAAGACGAAGGCGTGCTGTTCTCTGCGCACCTGAAGGCCACCATGATGAAGGTTTCGGACCCTGTACTGTTCGGGCACATCGTCAAGGCCTACTTCCCAGAGGTCTTCCGTAAATTTGGTCCACAGCTGCAAGAAGCCGGCCTTTCGGCCAATAACGGCCTGGCTGGAATTGAATCCGGACTCAGTGACCTGAACAGTGACATCGCCGAAGGCGTGCGCAACGAAATTGTAGACGCCTACAACAATGGTCCTGACCTGGCGATGGTGAACTCGCACCGCGGCATCACCAACCTGCACGTCCCATCCGACGTCATCGTTGATGCCTCCATGCCAGCCATGATTCGCTCCGGCGGTCAGATGTGGAATAAGAATGACGAAACCCAGGACACCCTGGCTGTTATTCCAGACTCCTCTTACGCCGGTGTCTTCCAGGTTGTCATTGAAGACTGCCGCGCCAACGGTGCATTCGACCCAACCACCATGGGAACGGTGCCAAATGTTGGGCTGATGGCTCAGAAGGCTGAAGAATACGGCTCCCACGATAAGACCTTCGTCATGGAATTAGACGGCACCATGGAAGTCGTTGATTCTTCAGGCAACGCGCTGATGAGCCACAAGGTTGAAACCGGTGACATCTGGCGCGCAATCCAGACTAAAGATGTTCCTGTCCGCGACTGGGTCAAACTGGCCGTTACCCGCGCCCGCGCAACGAAGACGCCGGCGATCTTCTGGCTGGATGCCGAGCGTGCACACGATGCGCAGCTGATTGAAAAAGTGAAAACTTACCTGGCCGACCACGACACCGATGGCCTGGAAATCAAGATCATGGCTCCAGAACGTGCCACCCAGTACACCGTCGATCGTCTGCGAAAGGGCGAAGACACCATTTCGGTGACTGGTAACGTCCTACGCGACTACCTGACAGACCTGTTCCCAATTCTTGAACTGGGCACCTCGGCCAAGATGTTGTCGATCGTTCCACTGCTCAACGGAGGTGGCCTCTTCGAGACTGGTGCTGGCGGTTCCGCTCCAAAACACGTCGAGCAGTTGCTCGAGGAAAACCACTTGCGCTGGGACTCACTGGGTGAATTCCTGGCACTGGCCGTTTCGTTTGAACACTTGGCGACGGCTACCGACAACTCTCGTGCACAGGTTTTGGCCGACGCGCTGGATGCTGGCACGGGGCTGTACCTTGAAGAAGGTCGCTCACCGTCACGTAAAGTCGGCGAACTCGATAACCGTGGTTCACACTTCTACGTTGCCCTGTACTGGGCAGAATCCCTCGCAGAGCAGACCGAAGACGCTGATCTTGCAGCAGCCATCAAACCAGTGGCTCAAGAACTGCGCGCCAACGAAGAAGCAATTCTTAACGAACTCAATGAAGTTCAGGGCAAGGAAGTCTCCATCGACGGTTACTACTACCCGAACAACGACATGACCTCCGAGGTCATGCGTCCATCGGCCACCCTGAACCGCATCATCGATACGTTGGCTTCCTAAGTCCAATGAGCACAGCATGATGCTGTGACGAGCTTATCGCCCCGCTGCCATTTTTTGGTTGCGGGGCGAAGTCATTAAGTAGTGGTTGATGCAAATCCTAGCCACGTGTGACGGTTTCGAACCCAGCACCAGCCCACTTTCGGTGCCCCGCGGTTTGCGCTGCCGTCTCGCCCTGTACCGTTACTGATCCAAATCGCGGGTGTGCGTGCGTCGAGCCCCTTCCCCGTACTCTTGCGTTTGCGAGAGGCGATAGTCATGAAACACTTATTCGGTTCAAGCGCTTTGGGCTGTTGCAGAAGCCAGGAAATACCTTCGCTGATTGTCAGTGGGCGCCGTCCACGATGTGTGATCTCGAGCAGTGCCTCTTCAGGACTCCAATTCAGCATGTCCTCACCGCGATCGAGATCGCCAATGACATGCAGCGGCTCGTCAGGAATCGAGACACCTTCTATCGGTTCAAATTCGTCAAGATCGGTCATATCGACGACGACGAAACCCGGTTTATCGTCTCGTGCAAGCAACGGGGCAAGCGCAGATGGTGGGATGAGGGAAGGGTGTACGACAAGCAGTCCGTGCTGGGTAGCAGCAGAAAGCGACTGGCCCATCGATACAAAGTCATCATCCGAGTATCCGGTAAGAGCTGGGACACCCAGCTGCACGAGTCGACGAAGTTGTGTGGGTACGTCGAACGATACTGGGCTGTCATGTTGCATAGTTGTACCTTTCGAAAACACTTTGGGCAGAATTCGTATAACGAGCACCTGTTTGATTTTATTCCGGGGTAGCCGGATGCTGATCCGATGACTGTCGAAGTGCTGACGTGGCGCCTTGCGAGTCGACGACTCGTCGGCTTTTGCTGGGATGTCGATAGGTCTCCTTCACGCTCTTGGTTATCCACAAAAAAGGCGATACGCTCAACGCCTTTTTCGTTGTATGGTATACCGCATTAAACGCAACTTTACATACCAAATAACAGTATTAAAATATGTCAAAAATATTGCTTTTAAGGGGCTGTCAAAGTAGAATAGTGGGAACAGTTCGCTTCCTATTTAGCGATTATCCTGACACGTCGATTCCTTATTTTTAGGCTAGAGATATGAAGAATTTTCCAACATCACTTGCAGCGGAGGCCACGTTTTTGCGTGATGGTCTTGCGGTGTTGGATCCCGTGAAGAGTCAGGCTGAGGCCATTGATGATATCCGTGCGTTAGAGGAGCTCAAGGCTGCGTGTGCTGCCGCGCA
>NZ_JAKDKW010000033.1 GCF_030453185.1 Yaniella sp.
GCTCGGACACGCTCTGCTCGGCGTTGTGCGTTACGTACCGAAATGTGAACGTAACCTTGCTGGGGTGCGCTTGTCATAGAGTTATTCCTTCAACAAACTAAACGGCGATGACCACCGATGACGCTCGGGACTAACCTGACCCGAACTGGTATGTGCTATCACAACATTGACCCGTAATGGTCATGTAACGCAAACGGCGACCCCGTGATTGTCTCACTATATGGACTTTTGGCTAGGTTAAGTGACGAGAATCACTTGTAACATTTGGGCTCTCAGGAGTTTTGCGCCCAATACAGATGTATAAGCACTACTCCGCCACACCGTATAGGCGGTCACCTGCATCACCGAGACCCGGCACAATATAGGCGTTCTCGTCGAGTCGCTCATCGATGGCCGCAACATAAAGACTCACATCAATATCTGCGAGGTTTTCCTGAAGGTATGCAATACCTTCTGGGGCAGCGAGCAAGCAGATTGCAGAAACCTGACGGGCATTCCGTTCGTACAGGAAGCGAATGGACTCGGCTAACGTCCCACCGGTTGCCAGCATCGGGTCCAACAGGAAGACATGGCGACCTGTCAGGTCTTTGGGGAGGCGCTCGGCATACGTAACAATGTTCAACGTTTCATCGTCACGAATCATGCCCAGGAAGCCGACCTCGGCGGTCGGGGCCATGCGAACCATACCGTCGAGCATGCCCAATCCGGCGCGCAGTATCGGCACCACCAGCGGTCGCGGCTTGGCGATCTCCGTGCCGGTGGTTGCGGTCACCGGGGTCTCAATCTCAACGTTGACGACGTCCAGGTCACGTGTCGCCTCGTAGGCGAGCAGCATGACAAGCTCTTCGGTTACCTGTCGAAAGATCATCGACGGGGTTTCTTTTCTGCGCAGTACCGTCAGTTTATGAGCAAGCAGCGGATGGTCTATCAGATGAACATGCATAGGGTCAGTTTAGCGTGATCATCTACAGTAAATGTGTGACTACCTCGACTACTACACCGCTTCCGCCACCCCAGCAGCTGGCCGACTGGATGCAGCGGGCTATCACCGCGGCACACACGACGGCTGCGACCGACGATGTACCCATTGGCGCGGCAATATTCACGCCCGAGGGCGAACTCGTTGCCACGGGGGCTAACGACGTCGAAGCATCCGGGGACCCGACCCGTCATGCCGAAATGGTCGCCATTTCACAGGCTGCGGTTGCGCTTAGCACGACTAGCTGGGCGCTGACCGATTGCACCCTGGTCGTCACCTTGGAGCCTTGTTCGATGTGTGCAGGTGCGATGGTGCTTGCCCGAGTACCGCGAGTCGTATTTGGGGCGTGGGAACCCAAGACGGGCGCTGCCGGTTCCGTCCTAGACGTACTGCGCGAGCCGCGGCTGAATCACCAAGTGGAGGTCGTAGGCGGTATCTTGGCGGAACAGTGTGGACAATTACTGAAGGGCTTCTTCGCGGACAAACGCTAATTTTGGGGATTATCAGGGCATCCGGTATAGTGGCTCGGGTATTTGGTAGCGTGTCCGAGCGGCCGAAGGTGAAGCACTCGAAATGCTTTGTACGGCAACCCCGTACCGAGGGTTCAAATCCCTCCGCTACCGCTGTACAGGAAGCCCTTACTTCGTTGAAACATTAGCGAGCTAAGGGCTTCTTGCATTGCTACTAGGGTCGTTGTGCGCCCGGCATGGATTCACGGACTTCGATCCAGGTGTCGAGTTGCCCCGCAAACGTTGCTGCGATCTCTCTGGCGCGCTCTCGGGTTCCGACCCGAATTGCCCATACCCTCGCTGAAGGTTTTCCGCCTTCGTTGTAGTAACCGGCACGGACATCTCCACCAGGGCCGACGACGATCGCCTGCGACTCTGGGTCTAGCACTTCGACCCAGTCAAGTTCCGAACTCACAAACAGCTCATCTTCGAACCGGGCGAGAAACGCTACGATCTCCTCGCGCCAAGCAGATGGGCGATCATGTAGCTCTGCCTCCCGGATGTGCCATGACAACAGGTAGCGCATAACGAACTCCTCACTGGGCGAATCTCAGGATCTAGGTATGCCTATGCTCCCATCGCCAGGCCACGGTGTCGACCCTTGCGGATGACTTCGCAAATCTAACGACGCACCTACGAGCACTCTTCAAAAATCTGGGGGCGTGCAATCTCGTCACAGTCGAAACCCGGGATGTCGTAGGTGACACGGGTTTCGGCCGAGGCGAGATCGAAACCGATCAACGTTTCTCGGTCGGCAACATACGCGGTGCTACCGTCCGGGGAGATATTCGCCTGCTCATTGACCACCCCTGTGGAAAGCTCCACCGGTATATCTGCGATCTGCCACCGCTGGATCGACGTCGCGCCGTTGGCGACCAAGAGTTCGTCGTCGCCCGGGAAGAAGGCCGTTGCGGTTGGAGAGAGTTGAGGGTACGTACGAATCATCTCCCACTCTGCAGTGTCCACCAAGGTGAGGTTCCAATGATCTTCGGGGCCGTGGCCGAAAGACGTCGCACTGACTGCCAGGCGCGATCCGTCGTGACTCCATGCACCGTGTGTGTAGTACACATCATCGGATTGCAGCTCCAATACGGTTTCTTGTGCCTGAAGATCCCAAACCATCGTGGCATCGTTGCGACTCGCGGCAAACAGCTGCGATGAGTCCGGGCTGAAGGAAATCTCTCCTGCCGAGTCGGTGCAAGCAGGAAGGGTCATCTCGAGGTCATGATTTTCCATCGCGTAGATAGCAACGAGCCCGGAGCTGCCACGCACCGCGAGCCGTTCGCCGTCGGGACTGATCTCTAATTGCTCGATGTCCTCGTTCTCGTGCCAGTGCTCAAGTTCGATGGTCTGGGAAGCCCTCTCGGCGGAGACGACCTTGACAGCGTCGTCGGCGTCGCGAAGCGCGAACTGTGAGAAATCGGGTGTAGCAGCCATGGGCCCAGCGCCGAGGGGATGTGTCGCTTCGGCGAGGCTGTAGCTGGGTGAACCGCCGTCGGCCTCGTCCCAGACGAGTATTTGGTTGCCATGCATCGCGGCGAGTTGCGTGCCGTCCTGCTCGAGCTGCAGCGAGTCGGGGTCCAAGACCTCAGATAGTGACGGCCGGGCCGTGTCCATGATGACGTTGGGGTCTGACTCCTGCTCTGGTGGAGCCTGACAACTCTGCGTTCCGCCGGCGCCGGGCGGCACCATCGAACAGCCCGACAACAGCAGTCCGGCAAGACTGAGCGTAGTGATAGAGATGCGTCGCACATTCTCAACTTAGCACGGCGTTTGCCGGCAAGCCCCAGGACAACATGCTTATATTCACCCGGCTCAGTGGCATGGGGCAACAGCAGATAAGGCCGCGGACTCTGTGAGAAATTTTCTCCTTCAGAGTTCGCGGCCTTCATGTCTGTGAAATGTTGCTTAGACTTCCCGCTGATCTGGTCCGTGATAGAGAGATAGCGGACGGATCAGGGCGTTATCGGCACGCTGCTCGATGATATGAGCGGTCCAACCCGTAATGCGTGAGGCAATAAACAGCGGGGTGAACATGTCGGTGTCGAAGCCCATCAGGTGATAGGTCGGGCCGGCTGGGTAGTCCAGGTTTGGCAGAATATCCTTGGCCTCGGCCATGGCTTTTTCCAAACCGTCGTAGAGTCCCAGGACTTCGTGACGACCGTAGTATTCGATCATCTTGTCCAGGGCTTCCTTCATTGAAGGTACGCGGGAGTCACCGGACTTGTAGACGCGGTGTCCAAAGCCCATGACCTTACGCTTCTCGGCCAGGGCGGCTTCCATCCATGCCTTGGCGCGTGCAGCAGCGTCTTCGCGAGATTCGTTCTTATCGATACCAATCTCGTTGAACGTGTGCATCACGGCCTCATTCGCACCACCGTGCAGCGAGCCCTTGAGCGCACCGATCGCACCGGTGACGGCCGAGTGGAGATCTGACTCAGTCGAGGTGATCACACGAGCCGTGAAGGTCGAGGCGTTGAAGGAGTGTTCTGCGTAGAGCACCATGGAAACGCGGAACGCGTCAACAACTTCGGCAGGATATTCTTCGCCAAAGGTCATCCACAAGAAGTTCTGCGAATAGTCCAGGTCATCGCGTGGCTCAACAACATCGAGTCCGCGACGACGACGCTGATCATAGGCCACTACGGCAGGGAATGCGGCAAAGAGTTCTTTGGACTTACGCAATTCAACCGACGGGTCAGAGTTTTCGGCGTCGTCATGACGTCCGCCAATAACCGAGACTGCGGTGCGGGCGACGTCCATCGGGTGGGCGTCTTTTGGCAGCAGATCGATAGCCTCTTTGACCGCTGGGTCTAGCGCGCGGGTGGCGCGTTCCAGTTTGATGAACTCGTCGAGTTCTGCCTCGGATGGCAGCTCACCGTTCCACATCAGCAGGGCGACTTCTTCGAAGGATTTCTGGCTGGCCAGTTCCTGAACGGGGTAGCCGCGGTAGAGCAGCGAGTTAGTGTCTGGGTTGACTTTCGAGATGGCGGTGGAATCGGCGACAACACCGACCAGGCCTTTTCTCATCTCTTCGGACATAAATACTCCAATCAGAGGTTTTCGGCGTTGGCATCGATATTCAAACCGGGCACTTCGAAATTGAAGATTCCGGAATCAAATGCGTTGTAGTCTTCGTAGGCTACAAGTTCATACAGGCGAGACCGGGTCAGCATCTGGTCCACGGCAGCCTGCTGTGTGCCGTCTTTGGTAATCGTATCAAGGACGCGTTCGGCTTCCCCCATTGCGCTACGCAACAGCGTCACAGGATAGATGACCATGGCTACCCCAGCGTCGGCCAGTTGTTGGCGGTTGAACAGTTCGGATTTACCAAACTCTGTCATATTGGCCAGTACTGGAACATCGACGGCGTTGGTGATGGCCTCGAATTCCGAAAGGTCTTTCATGGCCTCCGGGAAGATCGCGTCTGCGCCGGCGTCGACCATGGCTTTGACCCGGTCGACTGCTGCCGATAACCCATCAATACCGCGAATGTCCGTGCGCGCCATGATGAGGAAGTTGTCATCAATGCGCGAATCGGCGGCGGCCGCGATCCGTTGGGTCATGGTGGCGGTGTCGACGACCGTCTTGCCGTCCAGATGACCACAGCGTTTCGGCAACACTTGGTCCTCGATGTGCATGCCAGCCAGGCCGGCATGTTCGAGTTCCTGGATGGTGCGCGCCAGGTTCATGGGCTCACCGAAACCGGTGTCGGCATCGACCAGCGATGGCAGATCAGTCATCCGTGCGATCTGTCCGGCACGGTTGGCTACCTCGGGCAGAGTGGTCAGACCGATGTCTGGGAGGCCCAGATCATTGGCGAGCACCGCACCTGAGATATAGACCCCGTCGAAGTTCTTTTCTTCGATGAGCCGCGCGGACAGCGGGTTGAACGCCCCTGGGAACTGTCGAGCAGCTCCGGGGGTGAGCATGTTGCGCAGGGCAACGCGTTTGTCGGCTGGGCTGACTTTCGAATACAGCATTAGAAGAGTCCTTTCGGTGCTTCCGCTGCGTTGATGTAACCGGGCTTGGCGATGACGTTGAGCTGGTCGAGTTCACCAGGTTTGAGTTCATCGAGGCGCTGGACGGCATCTAGGAAGCGAGTGATTTCGGCTTCTTCCACAATGCCTTCGGCCAGCATGCGGAATTTGTTGATGTACTGTTCACGGCCAAATGGACGGGCACCCAATGGGTGGGCGTCGGCAACGGCGATGTCGTCGGTGATGACGGTGCCATCTTTCATGGTGATCTCTACCGAACCGCCGAAGGCCTTTTCGTTGAGGTCCAGCGAGTGGTAGCGGCGAGTCCATTCAGGATCTTCTACGGTCGAGACCTTGTGCCACAGTTGAACGGTGTCTTTACGCTGCGCACGCTCTGGAGCATACGAATCAACGTGGTGCCAAGCGCCATCCTGCAGTGCGACCGCGAAGATGTACATGATCGAGTGGTCCAGGGTTTCGCGCGATGCGGTGGGATCCATCTTTTCTGGGTCGTTGGCTCCGGTACCGATCACGTAGTGGGTGTGGTGGGAGGTCTTAATCAGAATGGACTCAACATTGGCCGGATCGGTGGCTTCCGGGTGTTCCTGGTTCAGTTTACGTGCCAGGTCGATCCAGGCCTGTGCCTGGTATTCGGCGGAGTGTTCCTTGGTGTACGTATCCAGGATCGCGCGTTTTTCTTCGCCATCTGCTGGCAGCGGCACCGTGTAGTTGGCATCTGGGCCGTCCAGCAGCCACGCGATGAAACCGTCTTCGCCTTCATAAATTGGGACCGGGGAGGTCTGGCCGCGCAGTGCACGGTCGATGGATTCGACAGCCATCTTGGCGGCAAAGGCTGGTGCGTGAGCCTTCCACGTGGAAATTTCGCCCTTGCGTGACTGGCGGGTGGCAGTGGAAGTGTGCAGTGCCTGGCCTACGGCCTGGAAAATGGTTTCGGTATCGGCACCCAGCAGGGTTCCCAGACCGGCAGCGGCCGATGGGCCCAAGTGTGCAATATGGTCGATCTTGTGCTCGTGTAGGCAGATCGCCTTGACTAGGTTGACTTGGATTTCATATCCGGTGGCGATACCGCGGATCAGCTCGTGACCGGATTTCTCGGCATGCTCTGCGGCGGCCAAGATGGCCGGAATGTTATCGCCCGGGTGAGAGTAGTCGGCAGCCAAGAAGGTGTCGTGGTAGTCGAGTTCACGGACGGCTACGCCATTGGCCCAAGCTGCCCATTCAGGGGATACCTTGTCGTCAACACCAAATACGGACGCGCCGGATCCACCGGTAGACGGGGCGTGAGTCGAAGCCTGTGCACGGGCCGAGACAATTGGCGCACGATTCAGTGAGGCAACTGCAACTGAGGCGTTATCGATGATGCGGTTGATGATCATGTCTTTGACTTCGTCGGTCACTGCGACGTCGTCGGTAGCAACTTTGGCGATCTTGTACGCCAGCTGATCTTCGTGTGGAAGATGCTCTGCGGATGGGTAGACACGTACTTCGTGGTTAATCATGACGTCCCTTCGGAGTTTCTGCATGGGTGAGGATATGGTCCAGCGACGCCTGCAGATGCATGGTCGTTGCTGCACTGGCTAGCAGTGGATCTTGCTTGGCGATTGCCTCGGCAATCCTGGAATGCTCCACCGCAGATGCCGCCAGACGAGTGCGGTCGTCTTTGGCCATGCGGCGAACGCGTGCCAGGTGCACGCGCAAATTTGTGAGCGCAGACGACAGGTAACTATTGCCCGCCGCTTCATCGATCAGCTCGTCCATGGTGTTGATCAGTTGGTAATACGGGCCAGGCTCTTCCAGAGTTTCGGAATGTTGGACGACGCCGCGGAACCTGTCGGCCAGTGGAGCGAAACGATGGGTTTGATCGCTGATGGCGGCGAGCCGGGCTGATTCAGTTTCGAGTACTCGACGCAGCACAAACATGTCTTCCAAATCGTCCAGGGAAACATCGGAGACGACGGTCCCCCGGCCGCGCTGTGCATCGGCCAGACCATCAGCCACCAGTTTCGCCACGGCTTCGCGCACGGGGGTGCGCGAAACGCCTAGGCGTTCGGATAGCTCAACCTCGGCAAGCACTGAGCCGGGTGGCAGGTCCCAATTGAGGATGTCCCGTCGCAGCGCCACGTAGGCTCGTTCACTGGCTCGCATACCCTCAGTGTATACACAGAAGTGGAGCCTTGGCTAGTTGCGTGAGATCTAGGACATAATTCCCCTGCGTCTGTATACATCTGTGATTACGATGTTCTTGATGACATCCGCTTGGGGAACGGAATACTGAGCACCTGGCGCTAAGCTGGGATCATGAAGTCTCAACGTGACCTCGAGAAAATTGCCACGCAAGCGCGCATAGTCGATGCGGCGTTGCAGCTATTTGAGACAACTGGGTACGAGACCACATCGATGGCCCGGATTGCCCGTGATGCCAACACGAGTCGGGCGAATTTGTACTTACATTTTACGAGTAAGTCACAGATTGTGTTGCATAGAATGCGCAGTTTAGAACCAGAAGTGTTAGCCCTCTATAACGGCTTGGATACCGTTTCCGCTACGCATGACTGCGTCAAGGATTGGCTGCGGCAGGCCGGCCAGCTCTGGTTGCGCCACCTGACAGAGTTCGACGCCATTTCCCGGGCAATGACTACCGATGATGAGGTGTTCCAAGAGTGGCTAGACCTGCATCACCGCATTTCAGCACAGCTGGCCGACCGACTGCCGGCTGGAGCCATGTCCGGGGCGCGCCGAGAAGTACACCTCGTGACACTGATGATTAGTCTGGAACAGAACTTCTATTTTCTCTACGTGCGCGGACGACGCGACCGGGAAGAATTGGTCTTGAACAGCTTGGCCACTCAATGGCTCACACTGCTGACCTGATTCCTCCCGGTCGCGGTTTTGGGTCATGCTTTGAGCGCAAGCAGCGGACAGGCCCCCTTCGCCCGTGACACGCAGATCATCATCGTCTTGCTGGCGTCCTGCTCAGATGGGGACAGAATCGAATCACGATGATCAATTTCGCCCGAAACCACCGGAGTTTCACACGTACCGCACGTACCCTCTTCACATGAGGAGATGACCGGCATTCCGGCTGCGGCTGCGGCTTCTAGGATGGATTGCTCCGGGCCGACCTCCACGGTGAGGCCACTGTCAGTAAATTCCACCTCGAAAGCCGAATCCGGTTCGGTACGTGTAATCGGCTTGGGAGCGAATCGTTCCAGCCGCAGCGCCTCTTTCGGCCAGTGCTGGGTCTGCTCTTCTGCCTGCTGCATTAGCGTTTCAGGGCCGCATACGTAGATCAGACAGTTCTCCTCAGGGTCAGCAAGGAGCTGGTCAAGTTGCAGCCGGCCGGTGTCATCTTTCGGATACAGCTGTACCTGGGCGCCGTAGCGCTCCAACTCATCTAAGAACGCCATCTTGTCCTGGCTGCGACCGGTGTAGTGCAGCTGCCAGTCTGCGCCGGCGGCTTCGGCCGCACGAATCATCGACATCAGCGGCGTGATACCGATCCCACCCGCAATAAAGAGATATTTTTGGGCTGACGCCAAGCGGAAATTATTCCGCGGCCAGGATACGGTCACTGGCGTTCCAGGTTGCAGCGCCTGATGAATCTGCACCGAGCCGCCGCGCCCGTCGTCCTCTCGCAGCACACCGATGCGATATTGGGATTGATCAGCAGGATCCGAAGCCAATGAGTACTGGCGAACCCATTCCGTTCCGGTGTCGTCGGTAAGGTGTACGTCAATGTGGGCCCCTGGTTGCCAGCGCGGCAGTTCCCCACCGTCCGGGTGTTCCAGACTTATAGCAGCCACCGAGTCGGTAACTTCCACACGGTCAGCAACCGTCAGATTCAGCGTGCGTACGGTGGTAGAACGGTTGCGGTGTACATCAGCGACATCCCAATGAACGTGCAGCGAGCGCCGAATCGGCAAGAGCGGCAAACGAGCGAAGTCCAGCTCGGGATCTTCATCAGCCCGCAATGAAGGTAGGCGCTCAAATAGCACCTGCAGGCCAGTGGTGCCTTGGACTCGGGCCAGTGGGTTACCCAAACAGGTATGGCGTCCAGCCGTAAATGCTAAATGATCGGTGGGGTCGGGCCGGTGAATGTCGAATTCAAATGGATTGTGCACATGCTCGGTGTCGGTATTCGCCGAAGCCAGCGCCACAAAAATCATGTCCCCGGCCGGGATATCCACGCCAGACAGTGTGACTGAACGTGTTGTCTTCCGCGAGGTAAAAGTCGAGGACGGACGACGGCGGATGGTCTCTTCGAAGACATTTGCCCACAGTTCCGGTTCCACCAGCTCCTCTTCGATGGAGTCAGGGTACTGAGAGAGGAACAGCACCGCGTTGGTCATAGCCTGCGCGGTGGTGTCGGTTCCTGCCGCGGAAAATTCGGAAACATGCAACCCAATTTGTTCAGTGGATAGCGTGTATGAGCCGTCCGGATCTTTAGCTGAAGCCATGACCGAAATAATGTCGTCGGCGTCCGATTCGCGGCGCTGCTCGATGATCTCACGCAGCACAAGGTTGGTGTTGACGAACCGGTCCCAGACGGTAGATTTTTCCGGCTCCTCCATGGGTGCGTGGGCCGATGACAGCACGGCGAATAAGTCGTCGCGCAGCTGGCGCAGCATGTCTTCGTATTCGTATCCCAGTCCCAACAGCGCCATGATCGTCTGGGTGGTCAGCTCAAGAGAGTACTCTTCCAACAGATTGGCTGTGCCGCGCTCTTCGAAGCGGTCGATGATCCGATGTGCTCGAGCCTCGATCTCTGGTTGTAGCCGGTCCATCTTATCTTTCGTGAAGCCGCGTTGCGCCACGGACCGCGCTTCCGTGTGTTCCGGTGGGTCCATGCCCACAATCATCTTGGCAACCAATTCCGGCGGGTATGTTTGGTGATGCCGTTCAGGGACATCGGCGGCAGAGTTGGACGCCGAGGAGAATGCCTGCCAGTCTGAAAGCACTTCCAGGGAATCTTTACGGGTCGTCACCACCCAAGCGTTGAGCGGTTCATACCAGAAGACTGGCGTTTCGTGTCGAAAGCGGGCGAGATGGGCAGAGGGATCTTCATAGTATTCGTCACCCATGACGTCAAATCCATGGGCCACCGGGCAGCGCCCCATTGGGCGGGTTTGCGGGTCAACAGTAGTCATAAAAATTCTCGCTTTTCGTTAACGGTCGGTTACAGCGCTAGCGGCGATCGTAGAAAGTCGTTGGAAACGGGCCACATTGTCGCCCTCATCCATCACGCCGGATGAGAGGAAACAGAAGCTCACGTCGGTCTCTGGGTCCACCCACAGTAGTGACGAGCCGGCGCCATAGGATCCGAAGGTGCGTGGGGAGACGAAGGGGCCGAAGAACCGTGCGTGGGTGCCGGTGCCGGCCAAAGCCATGCCCAACCCCATGTTTCCAGGAGGTGCATCCCAATTGCGGGCCGCAGCGACCATGCCGTAGAGGTCGTTGATTTGGTCGACGGTTTGGTTTGTGGTGGCGAAATCGAGCACGGCCGGGCTAAATAGCTGCTCACCGTTTGCGGTGCGCCCGCGGCGGCGCAGCATCTCGGTAAATGTGAACACGTCATCGATGGTCGAGACGGCCCCCACCCATGGCATCTCGGCGTCGGGACGGTCGATCACCTCATTGAGGATTTCGATATCTTCGGGCTTCAGCCAGGAATCGTTGGCCACGATGACCTCCAATGGCACGCCCCGGTCCTTCCACGCTTCTGGCATGCCGAAACGTGTGGTGGCCATCCCAGCGGGTTCGAAAATTTTCTCGTGCATCAAATCTCGAAATGAGTCGGCCCCATAAGCGCGGCGGAGCATCTCGCCAATCAGCGCGTGATTAATAGCTGCCGAATAATTCAGGTTGGCACCGGGTTCATTGACGACGTCGACCGTGCCCAGCGCTTCGATGACATCCGCCAGCACAGCGAAACCTTCCGGGCCGAGGCCCGGGTTCGGAGTGGCGGGCATGCCTGCGCGGTGGGTGAGCAAGTGGGCTAGGTTGATGCGTTCTTTTCGGGCTGCGCGAAACGGTTCCGGGCCGAAGAATTCGGGGATTAGGTCAACCACCCGGGTGGAGAGCATCAGGCGGCCTTCACTCAACGCTCGGTAGACCAGTGCGTTGGTGAATCCTTTCGACATCGACAGGATTCGATAGACATCGTCCTCAGCAGTTTCACGCCCCCGATCCCGCTCCGATTGGCCATACTGGCCCTTAAGCGCCACCTCTCCGTGCCGGGCGACGATGACGCTGGCACCGTAGTACGACTCTTCCTCGATATCCTGGAGGATCGCTTCATCGAGTCGTTCAAGAAAGCGTGATTCCATTCCGTCCACGGAATGGATGGTTGCATTGTGGTGAATAGTCTGGGTTGTCATAAAAATTTCCTATCAAAATTCTCAGACCATCACAGCGCCGCCGGACGGCGAGAAGGTCTGACCGGTGTAGTGTCCGGATTCGTCGGACGCGAGGAAGAGCACGGTTTTGCCGATCTCTTCGGGCTCGGCAACGCGTTTCAGTGGCTGCAGCGCAAGGAGTGCTTGCATATGGTCTTCACCGGAGGCGGCGAACATTGCCGTGTTGATTCCCGCCGGAGCCAGCGCATTGACCCGAATGTTGAACGGAGCCAATTCCGCAGCCACCGCTTTGGTCATCCCAACCACTGCAGCTTTCGAGGCCGGATAGTAGGCCGGCATCGGCAGTCCCATCAGCCCTGCCACGGAGGCAAAGTTGATAATTGATCCGCCGGTCTGCTTCAACAGCGGAGCAGCTTCACGAATCATGAAGAACGTTCCGTGAAGGTTGATCTCAACGACCCGTTGAAAATCTTCGTCGGAGATGCCCGAGAGAAAATCGGGATGGTACTCGCGGCCTTCTTGGGCTGCCTGGATCATCTCGTGATTAATGCCATCGACCCATTGCTGCTTTTCGCGGTTCGGGGTCGAGACGCCCGCAGCGTTCACGAGCACATCCAGCCGTCCCTGTTCCTGCTCAAGCGCGGAGATAATCTCGGCAAGTCGTGCTGAATCTGTCACATCTGCAGCGAATGACCGCACCGATTCGTTGTTCCCGAAGGCTTCAGCCAAAGCGTCCTCCCGCAGATCCACTGCATACACGGTGGCGCCTTGGGCCGTCATTTCATCGACGGCAGCCTTGCCCATTCCTGATCCGGCACCGGTAACGATGCCAACCCGTCCCTGAAGCTTCATGAGTTCATCTCCTTATCGTTCGTGACCTGAAGCACAGTCTGCACCTTCACTAGACAGGTGTCAAGTGAGAAGTACGTTTATCTCAATGGAGCCTGCCACTCGGCAAGGGTGTCGACTGTGACATTTGGGCAAGAAAAAATCCCGGCCACCATCAGGTGTGATGACCGGGAGACGTACCATTTTCAGACAGGTCGCACGAATGGAACGTGGAACCCTAATTTGGTCCTTACTGAGACTCGTCAGAAAGGCGCATCAGCATCCCCTACATTTCGCACCTCGAAGGCGGGCCCGCAAGGGACTTGGCAGAGACCGCTGCCGTAGTACTGACTACCTCCGGACATGAAGGCGTCGCCTACGAGCTGCCCGGTTTCTACGCGTGGAAATACACCGAACTCGCCGAGACCGCGCAACAACACGCATGCTCTTACACCAGGTAACCTCGCCCGACTGATCGGCCGCCCGACAACGCCGCTTGTCGAGACTCTCAACCCCTGGCGCTAACCGTCCGGACACGCTCACTCCGGCGGTCGCACCCAGAGCCGGCAAGGGATGGTGGTTTGTTTCACGAATCTCTTACCGGCTCGGATGTCTTGGTATCGAGTGCAGCCGTTACAAGCACCCTGTGCCCGGTTGCTCGGTCATCTCGCCTCAGCGGAGGGTATCTCAGGGTCCTGAATCAGTTCTTGAGTATCGTGGGCGGTGGCCGTCAACGAAAATCAATATGATCTTGCCATATATCCACCACCGATTACGGCGGCAAGCGCGGGGGCTTGCTGCTTCCAATCAGCGACCGGAGCCTCCAGCAGTTGTTATACTGCTCCAGTCGATTCCACTTCGTTAATCACAACGCCGACCTACCGTGGCGTATTAGTTGTCATCAAGGATGAAGTCCGAAGCACGCCAGCCCACAGCCATGACCGGGGCTGCGGTGTTGCCTGACACCTGGGTCGGGAGCACTGAGGCATCCGCCACGCGCAATCCGCTCACACCGCGGACGCGCAGGCGGGAATCGACAACATCGTCATCGTTGGGCCCCATCGCTGCAGCTCCTACAGCATGGTAGATCGTCGCACCATTATTCAGTGCGTAGTCAAGCACTTGCTCTTCAGTCGATACTGCGGGCCCTGGGTACTCTTCTTCAGAAATGAGGTCGGCGAGCGCGCTCTGCGCGAAGACTTCTCGACCACGGTCGAGAATGGTTGACGTCACCTTGCGATCAAGCTCCGACTCCAAGTAGTGTGCGTCAACCACTGGCGGTGTGTCCGGGTTCGCGCCGGTAATGTGGATCGAGCTTTCGGTCGTGGGCTTTATTTGGTAGCCCATAAACATTGCTCCCGAGTGCTCGGCAAGTTGCACCTTGTCAAAGCTCTCCGCGTCCAACGCCATCGGCACGAAAAGCCCCTGGATGTCGGCCGCGGCCAAGTCGTCAGACGATTTCATGCCAGCAAGAAGGTTGTACCCGGCATCTGCAACAGGCCCCTTACCCGTCAAGAGGTATTTGAAGCCCTCCCAGCCCTGCTTCGGTGTGCTGTTTAGACGCTGAGTCAGACCAATCGGCTCTTTAAACTTCACTTGCATGGCGACGCCGCGCTGCTCAATTACCCTCTCACCAACGTTTGGACTCTCGATCCGAGGGCGCACGCCAGCCTTCGTCAGGGCATCTCCGCGCCCGATTCCGGAGCGTTCAAGCAGCATCGTCGTCTCGACCGAACCACCCGCGAGAATGACCTCTTTTCGGGCCGTGTAGGTTTGTTGTTTTCCTTTGTGTTGTGTCAGGACACCAGTCACTTGGTTTCCTTCAAACGTAAGGAAGCCGACTCGGGTTCGCGTCTGGTACGTGAGGTTTTTGCGTCGCAGGACCGGGTGCAAGAACGCGCTCGCGGCCGAGACCCGTTTACCGTAGCGAACACTCGATGGCGTCATCCCTATGCGCTTCGAATCCGTGGCGTTATTGTCTTCGACAATCTCGTAGCCGGCGCTCCAACCAGCGTCGAGGATGCGCCGGCTCACGTCATCGATTTCGGCGAACGACACTCCGTATGGGCCGTCGCCGCCACGCACCTCGGAAGCACCAAGGACGTGATTTTCCATGCCGCGATAGATGGGCAGGATGTCTCGCCAGCCCCAACCGGGGTTGTCCTCAGCGATCGGGTCCCAGTCCCGGGCGAACCCGCGCATATACATCATCCCGTTGATGGTGGTCGACCCGCCGGTGACTTTGCCGCGCGCCCATACCTCGCCCTCGCCATTCTCGCGGAACGGCTTTGTCGGGTAGCGGTACGCATACCGGTCGCTATTCAGTGTGAAGAAAAAACCTTTAGGAATTCGGTGCATGAAGTAGCCGTCGCTGCCACCAAACTCGAGGAGGAGGACTGAATTCTTCGGGTTTTCACTCAGGCGATTTGCGAGCACACTGCCCGCTGCGCCAGCGCCAACAATAATGTAGTCGAAGGTTGTGTCGTTCATCAGAGATGCTCCTTTGCGTTCCCTGCCAGAACCGGTGCGGCAGCTGTACAGCCACACTCTCGCGTTCGCCGCTATCATTCTGCGCAGCAATATCGGTACTCAGTACCATAAATGTACCGCTATAGCGTTCCGTTAAACAAGAGATGCACGACAGATATCCTGACGTGCACCATTGAGTGAAGACATGGAGAACTACTTTGTTGCGTGATCGACCCAACGTTGCATCCCGGTCGCCAGAGACTCGAGACGAATCTTGAAATCCCGAAGAGTGTCGGCCGGCACCCAGCCGGCGTCAGGATCTTGTACTCGTATGAACGCGAGTAAAGCGCCTTGAATTGCACCACCAATTGCTTCTGGTACGAAATTCGAGTCCTGAATGGCCGTGCGTTCACGGACGAAGTTGGAGAGCACATCCGCCCACATCATCCAGTGGACCGATCGAGGAGCGCCCCGATCAATCTCTTCTTGCAGCCGGAATCGCCGTAGCCACACACCCGCAGGATCAATATCAACCGCAAAGGTCTCAAGCGTCGCATCGATCACGGCGTCGATGACGGGCACATCCTTGGGCTGCCGTCGCAAGTTCCCGCTCAGGCGGGTCAAGTGATCGTCGAAAGCGCTCCAGATAACGTCGCTTTTCGCGCGAAAATAACGGAAAAAGCTTGTCTTGCTAATGCCGCACGCCTTCACGATGTCTTGAATCGTGGTGTTCTCGTACCCGTAATCAAGGAACAACTGCACCGCAACTCTTTCGATTTCAGCGCTTGAGGTGACGGGAGGGCGGCCTCGTCCGCGGGAAACAGTCATACGTTCCAGCTTAGGTCAGACGACTTCCCCGGATATGAAGGCGCGGCCTGCGAACTGTCCAGTGATCTGGCTCGACTCATTGATCAGGAGACCACACCGTTTGTCGACACCCTCAACACCTGGCGCTAACCGAAGCAGCCGTTAGGCAGCTTGTGCAGCGCGCCTATTGGCCCTGACGATGAAGATGCCGGCTATGACGGCGGCCGCCGCGATGGCACCCCAAATGCCGACCACAGCCCAAGCTGCACCGGCCAAGATCAGTGGCGGTACGAAGGTGACCGCAGTAATCTCTACCGGGGTCACGGGGATATAGGCGATCCCGAAGTCTTCTAGGGTGCCGGATTTGAGTTGCGGATCAACGACTCGCAGCATGGCTATACCGGTTGATACGGCACCGGTAGACCAGCCCCAGGTAAAGAGAGAGCGTTCAAACCAGCCGTCCTGCATCAGCCGAGGCGCGACCCACAACCCCAGGAACAAGGTCAGCATCAGACCAATAACAAACATCAGCAGCAGTTCTAGGCCGAAGTCTGCCACCACTTGTGGCTGAATCGACGCGATACCAGCGACGATGAGGACGTCGGTGGCGGTGCCCGAAATGGACTGCAGGCTGGTCTTGTCCACATAGGTGGCGACTTTCGCCTTGGACATGGCAGCGCGTACGACCAGGCCGGTGAGGAAGGCTAGTACAAAGACCGGCACGGCCAGATCTGGCCAAATATTTTGAATAACTAACGAGAGTCCATAGGCTGCCGCGGCAATCATGACCACCATGGACACCTGGAAACCAAGCGACTCGACAGACGAACCGGTGAAGGTGTGCTGACCTATCGAGGGTCGTTTATTAATTTCTCGAATGAGCCCGGTGCGTTCTTCTCGCGGCAGCTTGCTGATGGAAGTGAAGGCTTTGACGTGTCCCTTTCTGGCGGCGATGCGTGCCTGCACGAGACCACCGACAATACCGATGATCAGACCAACCGTTGCTGAGGTAAAAGCCAGCGAAGCCATTTCTGGGTCACTCGCCGCAAAGGCATCACCCATAGCGGCAGCGGTTCCGTACCCGCCGGCCCAACCGGCGAACAGGACTACACCCAGCGCGTCTGGGGAATCAAACAGCGGCTGCAGGAAAATTAAGACCACAGCCATACCCAGTGCGACCTGCAGGGAATACATCAGCACCCCGTGTGCGGCGAAACCACCCACGTTACGATTGAGCTTCCGAACATCAAAATCGTCGGTCATGGCCACCGCCGCGAAAACGACTGCGATCAGTACCGATGAGTAGGTGGAGAGCTGGTCGGAAAATGGGAGCCACCCTAGAACCTGCGGTCCGAGAAGCAAGCCAAGAATCCCTGCGAGCACAGAAGCCGGGATCATTAAGTTCTGGATTGGTTTAATGACGGCGCGCAAGCCTGCACCGATAATGAGTAATAAGCCGATGAGACCGGCATCAACGAGTATTGTCCACGGTGTGAAGTCCATGGTCGCTATCCTACGGCAGGTATGATCTGGACAACAAAGATGTCAGTAACGGGGTTTCAGCTTGTCAATACGGATTATTACAGTGGGAAAGCGGCACGAGTCATGGGTCGCAGACGGCATTGATCGCTTTAGCGAACGCTTGAAGAAACCCTATGACCTTGCCTTCAAACTTGTTCCACACACCACCGCCGGCGAGCAGCGTTCCCGGGATGAAGAATCGGCGGCCATCATGAAGCAGCTTCGTCCCACCGACCATGTGATGCTGTTGGACGAGCGCGGCAAGAATTTCTCGTCACCGCAGCTGGCCGGCCAACTCCAGCAGCTCTTCGATACCTCGCACAGCGTAGCGCTGGTGATCGGTGGCGCCTACGGCGTTAATGATCAGCTGCGAGCGCGAGCCGATACAGTGTGGTCGCTGTCGAATCTCGTGTTTCCGCATCAGTTAGTGCGGCTGATGGTGGCCGAACAGATTTATCGCGCGCAGGAGATTTCCGCTGGGCGACCGTATCATCACCAGTAGTCTGGGACTATGACAGATTCGGTGCCGAGCGCGTTTTCTGACGCCACGCGTTCATGGTTTGAGCGGTCTTTTGATGCGCCGACCAGAGCACAGCTGGGCGCCTGGGACACGATTGCTTCCGGAGAGCACGCCCTGGTGATTGCCCCGACGGGTTCGGGCAAGACCCTTGCAGCCTTCCTCTCGGCGATTGACCGGTTGATCACCCAGCCCGCCGAAACCAAGCGCCGCACCAAAGTCCTCTACATTTCACCGTTGAAAGCGCTCGGCGTGGATGTGGAACGCAACCTGACCGCCCCGCTGGTGGGTATCACCCAGATGGCAGCGGCACAGGGACTTGAGGTGCCCGAGATTCGCACGGGCGTACGTTCCGGAGATACCTCGCCGCGGGATCGTCGTCGACTCATCACCGATCCACCCGAAATTTTAATCACCACACCCGAGTCGCTGTATTTGATGCTCACGTCAAAGGCTCGCGAAACGCTGACCGGGGTGGAAACAGTCATTGTCGACGAGGTGCATGCGCTGGCCGGCAATAAGCGGGGCGCACACCTGGCGGTGTCGTTGGAACGCCTCGATGCACTGCTGGAACAGCCGGCCCAGCGCATTGGTTTATCTGCAACGGTTCGTCCCGCCGAAGAGGTCGCACGATTTTTAGGCGGCGTCCAACCCGTCAAAGTTGTAGACGGCGCCGAGCAAAAGCGTTGGGACATCACCGTGTCGGTACCTGTGGTGGATATGACCCAACCCGCAGCTGGCGCTTCTCCGGAAGAAAACGTCTCGATGTGGCCGCACGTGGAGGCCCGCATTATGGAAATTGCGGCCCAGTACCGATCAATGATTGTGTTCGTCAACTCGCGGCGCTCCGCCGAACGGCTCACCGAATCCTTAAACGAACTCTGGGACAACGAGGAGCTGGAGTTTGCGCGCACCCACCACGGATCAATGTCGGCAACCGCTCGTGCCGAAGTCGAGGAAGGTCTAAAATCCGGGACCCTGCGGTGTGTGGTGGCGACGTCGTCATTGGAATTAGGCATCGATATGGGCGTGGTGGATGCGGTGGTGCACCTGCAGTCCGCGCCCACCGTTGCCGCCGGCCTCCAGCGGGTTGGCCGCGCCGGGCACCAAGTCGGAGAGGTTTCCATCGGCTGGTTCTTCCCGATACATCGGGCCGATGTAGTGGATGCCGCAGTGGTGACCGAACGGATGCTCTCCGGTGAGATCGAGTCCCTGTCGATTCCGGCCAATCCGCTCGACATTTTGGCCCAACACACGATTGCGGCCGCTGCCATGGACGAGCTGACCGACCAGAAATGGCTGGACGTGGTGCGCAGGGCCGCACCGTTTACCACCCTGTCCCTGGACGTCTACGCATCGGTGCTGGATCTGCTGGCCGGAAAATATGTGTCCGATGAATTCGCGCAGCTAAAACCCCGGGTCGTGTGGGACCGTGAAGCCGGGACCATTACCGCCAGGCCCGGCGCTCAACGTCTAGCAGTCACCTCGGGTGGCACCATCGCAGACCGCGGACTCTTCGGCGTCTACTTGGCCACCGACACCGACGCCGCGAAACGGGTGGGCGAACTCGATGAGGAGATGGTGTACGAATCTCGGGTGGGCGAAACCATTATCCTGGGCGCGACCACCTGGCAGATCCAAGACATTACCCACGACCGCGTGCTGGTGACCCCCGCGTTCGGTCGTCCTGGACGCCTCCCATTCTGGCGCGGAGATCAACCCGGCCGCCCCCTCGAGCTCGGCCGCGCCACCGGTGCGTTTCGCCGCGAAGCACTCGCCGATCCAGAAATCGAGACCAGGCTGAAAGCCGCCGGTCTGGATGACAACGCCCGACACAATCTGTTGAACTACCTAACCGAACAGCGCGAGGCCACCGGCCACTTGCCCTCCGACACCACCGTGGTGATCGAAAAATTCCGGGATGAACTCGGTGACTGGCGGATCATCCTGCACTCCCCCTTTGGCAAGGCCATTCACGCCCCCTGGGCGTTGGCCATCTCGGAGCGCGTCAAAGACACCTACGGCTTCGACGCCAATGCAATGGCCGGCGACGACGGAATCATCGTGCGTGTCCCGGCGACCGACGGCGAACCTCCGGCCGCCGATATCTTCTGGTTTGAACCCGAAGACCTTCGTGACCAGCTGCGTCAGCACGTGGGAAGTTCCGCACTCTTTGCCGCGCACTTCCGCGAAAACGCCGCCCGGGCACTCCTGCTCCCCCGCCGTGACCCGGCCAAACGCACGCCCCTTTGGCAGCAGCGTCAACGGTCGGCCCAACTCCTGGCCACAGCATCCAAGTACCCCCAATTTCCCATCATTTTGGAAACCGTCCGCGAAGTCCTCCAGGATGTCTACGACGTCGACGGGCTCGTGGAGATCCTGGACCAGATTCGTACCCGTATCCTTCGGGTCGTCGAGGTCCAGACCCCGCAGGCCTCCCCCTTCGCCCAAACCCTGCTCTTTGGCTACACCGCCCAGTTCATGTATGAAACAGATGCTCCGCTGGCCGAACGTCGGGCCGCAGCCCTGTCACTGGACCCGGGCCTGCTCTCGCAGTTGCTGGGTCAAGACATGCTGCGCGAGCTGCTCGACGACGACGTCATCGCACAGGTTCAAGCCGACCTGCAGCACACCTCAAGCAACCGACGGCTTACCGGGGTCGAAGGTACCGCTGATCTGTTGCGCTTGCTCGGACCATTGACCACCGAAGAACTCACCCAGCGGCTCCACGCCAATGACGACGCCGTGGACGCAACGACAGCACAGCAGTGGGTTAAAGAACTCGTCGCCGAGAAACGCGCCATCGACGTACGTATGGGAACCCAACACTATTGGGCTGCGATTGAAGACGCCCCCAGATTGCGAGACGGCCTCGGGATCCCGCTGCCGATCGGCGTTCCCAAAGCCTTTTCGGATTCGGTGAACGATCCACTGGGTGATTTGGTTGCCCGCTATGCCCGCACGCACGGTCCATTCACTGCACCCCAGGTTGCTCAACGGCTGGGCATCGGTCCGGTCATCGCCCACCAAGTATTACAGCGCTTAGCCGCACAACACCGGGTGACCTTCGGTGCATACCTGTCGAATCCCCCAGCCGGCGATGGGCCCGTGGCAACCGATGAATGGTGCGATGTCGATGTGCTGGCGCGGATCCGCCGGCGTTCACTGGCCCAGTTGCGCGCCGAAGTCGAACCCGTCGAGCATGCGGCCTATGCCCGCCACCTACTACAGCAGCATCAGGTAGTGCCGAGCCCCCAGGAACGTGGCGCCGAGGGCCTCGCCATTATCCTGGATCAGCTCACCGGCTTTGCAGCACCCGCTGCGGTCTGGGAGTCAGCGATTCTGCCGGCGCGCGTGGTCGACTACCAGCCAGCCATGCTCGACGAGCTGCTGGCCACCGGACAGTTTGTGATGGTCGGAGCCGCAGATCAATCGGTAGCGTTTCACCACGTGGACACCGTGGATCTGACTCTGCCAATCCGCCCCACCGACGATCGTCTAGCCGTCCACGAGGCCATCATTGCAGCACTTACCGGAACCGGCGGCTGGTTCTACGCGGCACTGCTGGCGCAGCTGGACTACTCCGGTGACGATATTCTGGCTGCCCTGTGGGATCTGTTCTGGGCCGGAGTGATCACCAATGACACCTTCACCGCTGTGCGAGCGACCTATTCTAAAACCAACCGTCGAGCACCAGCGCAGCGCACTTCACCGCGCAGGGCCGCACGACTGCGTCGACTCAATCGTCTGGCCCCGACAACCCAAGCGGCCCGTAATCCCGATCCACCCTCGGCGGTAGGGCGCTGGTCGCTGCTGCCCGAACGCACCGATGAAAACACCACCGCCCTGCACGCCCAGGCCGAATATCTCCTAGACCGTTACGGCGTGATCACTCGCGGGGCCGTCACTGCAGAAGCCCTCCCGGGCGGGTTTTCCGCCTACTACCGGTTGTTATCCAAGATGGAGGAGTCCGGGCACATTCGCCGCGGGTACTTCATTGAGGGGCTGGGGGCCGCACAGTTTTCGACCGCGGCAACCATCGATGCTCTGCGCGCCTACGACGAACACCCCCGACACCCACAGGCCATCGGGTTGGCCGCAACCGATCCGGCCAACCCCTACGGTGCCACACTGGATTGGCCGACCACCGAGGGCCACCACCCCGGCAGAAAGTCTGGTGCCTACGTCGTAGTAGTTAACGGTGAGCTCGTGCTGTATTTGGAACGCGGCGGCAAAACGCTACTGCAATTTGGCGATGATCACCTCGGCCCAGCAGCAACCGCGCTCGTGGATGCCCTGCGGCGAGCCAACACCGACAAGCTTGCGGTCGCTACCGTCAATGGCGAACCAATCGCCGGAACAGAGCTCGCTTCCCACCTTGTAGAAGCCGGCTTCTACACCACACCCAACGCGATTCGCTTCCGCGCCTAAACTAGAACCATGGCCACACCACCACTACCAGTCCGCAACGGGGTCGGACCCACCCGTCTGCGCGTTCCCGACGACGTCGAAACTACCGTTGTCGAATATCTGCACCGGCGTTTTCCACACCTCGGGCGCGATGCGGTGGCCCAGCGAATCAACCAGGGCGAAATTGTGGCAGGCGACGGCACCCCCATAGATCACTACACGCCCGCCAGCACACATGACTTCATCTGGTACTACCGCTCCGTACCCAACGAGCAGCCCATTCCGTTTGATATCAATGTCTTGCACCAGGACGATGATCTAGTGGTCGCTGATAAACCACACTTTTTACCTACGACTCCGGGCGGCCAATTTTTGCAAGAAACGGCTCTGGTGCGTCTCCGAAACCAACTGGATATCCCGGATCTAGTACCGCTGCACCGCCTAGACCGTGCGACCGCAGGCGTGCTGCTGTTCTCGCCGAATCCCGCCACACGTGGTGCGTATCAACAACTATTTGAACACCGCAAGATCACTCGCCAGTATCAGGCCGTGGTGCACATTCCGGCGCCGACACAGCTGTACCTCGAGCGTTTTCCGCTGACATTTCGCAACCGGATCATCAAGGTCAAGGGCATCATCACCGCTGAGGTCGAAGACTACGATGTCAAAGACGCGGGCCGCATTGAAGCACCACGGGTCGGAAAACGTCGGCGCAGTCACGCTCCCACCACCGGCCCAAATGCCGTGACAGATATCACACTCCTGTCGCATCGGACCACCGACGACGGCACCCTCGCCCACGTGGCGCTACAGCCCCGCACCGGACGGACCCATCAGCTGCGCATCCATCTTGCCGCCCTGGGGCACCCAATTTTGCATGATCGTTTCTATCCTGACCTGCTGGAACACACCGCTGACGACTACGCTCGCCCATTACAATTATTGGCGGACACCTTGGCCTTCACCGACCCGCTGACCCACCAGTCACGTTTGTTCACTTCCCAGCAGATGCTCAGCTTCGCACCGTAAATTAGAGCGCCGTATCTGCCCAGCGAAACATCGAGCGTGTCCGTTCGTTGAATGCCCGCTCTGGCAGTAAAATAGGCAGACTCGTTTGAATGGGAACATGATGCGGTGAGAGGAGTGCACTTGACCGAAGAATCGTCAGAGTCGACAAATGCTTTGTCGCGGCACAAGCAGCCCCAGCCTCCCACCGCAGATACCGAACTTTCCGATAGCCCAGCACCGCAGGATGAGTCCGATAGCGCAGCACCTGAAGCCACAAATGGAACTGATGCATCCAGTGCGCTCTCACGGCTCAAGAACAGTCAGTCCTCGTCGGCCCCTGCCACAACCGCAGAGGACACCGACGACCACGAAGCTCCGGCACTGTCGGAGGTCCCGGCGACGGAACGGAAAACCTCCCGGGCGCCCAAAGAAGATAAGTGGACTCTGCGAGATAAGTTCAATGCCTGGCTAGACTCGTTTAAGGGACCGACCCAAGAAGATATTGAGCAGGCGATAGCCAATACGCCGGACCGATTGCAGGCTCGATGGAAGAAACTGCAAGACGATCGGCGCGCAGTCCGACTTGCCGAGGAACGTTCAAAACAGCTGGCTGCCGAAGTTGAAGAAGCACGACTGGCGCTGGAAGAGCAGTGGGAACGCGAATCCGAGCGCATGGCCGAGCTGGAGCGTCAGCACGCTATCGATGCGCGTCGTCGTCAACAAGAGCGCGAGACCGAGGCTTTGCTTCGGGCTGCTCGTGAATTAGAATCCGACGATGTTCCTGCGCCACAAAATCGTCCGATGTTGCAGCAGGACGACGAGTATCTGTCGGATGATGAGCTCTTTGAACGTGCCCGACAGAATTTGCCCGAGTGGCAGCGATTGAACCGTATCGTCTATAAGGCGCGCTCAATTGAATCGCAAACCCCTGCACCCGCTTTACCTAAGACCGAGGAAGATCTTGAGGACGACGCAGAGGTAGTCCTGCCATTCCGTAAGCCCGTCACCGATGATCCGGACCCGCAACAGCTTGATGGCTTTCGCCGTATTACGCTGACCATGAGTTGGGTACTCTTTGTGGTCGTGGGACTTGTGAGTCTCGGGTGGGTCGGCCCGTGGCCGTCAATGATTGAAGCCCACGATGGCCTGTATTCGGGTTCGACGTCGTTGATGTCCATGGCGTTTTGGCATGTTGCGGCTTGGCCTATTCTTTGGGTCGGCATGTTGTTATACACCTCATATCAGTGGGCGCCATCGCAGTACTCTGCGGTGCGCAACAGAACGACCGCTTGGTATGTCTCCAACGCGATGCTGCTAGCGGTCGGGGCGAAACTTTTAGCGCATTTCCAAGACTGGGGTTTAGAGGTGCTCGCATCCATTGCGGCATCCGTGTTGCTGGTGCGGGCCGTGGGAAGCTTGAATCGATATACGGAGCGAACCGTTAAAGAGCGGTTCTTGGTGGACATGCCAATCGGTTTATTTACCGGCTGGATGATGATTTTTTCTGTCACGACGGTGTTCACGGCATTGGCCTCGCACAACCTGTCCGACTTGCTCTGGATTCCTGAAATTATCTGGGCAATCCTCGTTATCCTTGTGCTGCTAGTCATCCTGTCGCGTTTGACGCTTACCGGCCGAGGACGCATGTCGATTGCTATTGGTTTTGGTTTCGGCATGATCGCCATCGCTGGCAGCCGCCTCTTCGGCGCGAACCCGTCCTTCATTATTGTCGGTGTGGCACTGCTTGGACTTTTTGTCATTATTGCGGCCACTGAAAACCGTCGCTACCAAATCGCGACTGCTGAAAAGCAGGCACTGGAGTACCTGGTCTATGCTGATGAGGAAGATTGAATAAGAACCGCCCGGTAACTACGGTGTAGTTCGCTTCTTCTCA
>NZ_JAKDKW010000034.1 GCF_030453185.1 Yaniella sp.
GGTGGCTGTTTCGCCGGGAGGTCTTTGAGCGAGTGAACCGCCATATCGACTTCACGATTGATCACTGCTTGGCGCAGTGCCGTGGCAAAGACCCCGGTGCCACCCAAGTTAGCCAGCGATCCGGTGGTGACATCACCTTTGGTCGTGATGATCACCTGCTCGAAAGCGGCGTTATCATTCGACATCGCATCGGCCGCCCATTGGGTTTGGGTGGTGGCTAGTGCAGAACCACGGGTTCCAATTCGGTAGGCCATTAGGCCAACACTCCTGCAACTTCGTCGATTTCGATGTATCGACCGGTGTAAAACGGTACTTCTTCGCGCACGTAGTGGCGGGTTTCGTTATTGCGCAGCGAGCGCATCATGTCGACCAACAGATCGAGGCGTGGCGACTCTAAGCCCAGCAGCCATTCCCAGTCATTGAGACCAAAGGCCGAGACGGTGTTGGCCCTCACGTCAGGGAAATCTTGACCCAGCTGTCCGTGCCCACGCAGTAGACGGGCGCGCTCTTCGGGATCCAGGGTGTACCAGTCGTAGGAGCGGACAAACGGGTAGAAGCACAGCCATTTGCGTGGTTTGCGACCTTCGGTAAAGGCTGGGACGTGCTCCGGGTTGAACTCTGCCATGCGGTCGGCACCCATCGCGGTGAATGCCACGGTGGTGGTTGAGAACAGGCCAGCACGGCGTATCTGGCGGATGGCTTCCTGCAGCGCTTCTGGAGATTTGGACCACATCCACACCATGATGTCGGCTTCGGCGCGCATGCCGGAGACGTCGTAGAGGCCGCGTACGGTGACGCCGTTGGCCTGCAGTGTTTCTACCAGAGTGGCAAATTCTTGACTATCTCGGGTGGTGTCGGCGTCGGATTTCGCGGCAGCGTCGTCCTTGCGAGCAAACACCGTGTAGGTGGTAAACCAGCTCGTTGCGGACTCTTCGCCTTGCACGACATTGGTTGATTCAGTCACTGATGCTCCTTGCGTTTTTCTACAGGTTGTAGAAATTACTGTAGTGGATTAAATCTTAATGCTAAAGCGTGTTGGGCTATGGCCGCGAGCCCGGTCCCAGCAAACCAGGCTCCGGTGGCGTGTAGCCCGTCGATAGCCTCGACGGCGTCTTGGATCGCGGCGAGACGTTGGGCGTTCTGAGGTGTGGTCAGCGGCATGGCTTCGCGCCAACGAACCGAGGCGATCGCGGCCACGTTCTCTAAGACTTGTTGTTTAGGAACGTCAAAGAGTTTCGCCAGGTCGTTGTACGCCAACTCCCTGAGGTCTTCGTCGCTGGTGTCATAGCCGGGTGCCGAACCATCAGACGGGTCGGTGACCCTGCCGTAGCTCAGGCGCACAACGTGCCGGTGCTTATTCAGCTTCGTGGCGCTTGCGCGTGCCCATTCCCATTTGGCGGTGACGTGAGTGGCGGCTTTGGCGGCGACGTCGACAACGTTCGGCGACACCAGAATGCCGGTACCTCGCGGGTGTGCATCCAGCGCTTCAAGATCGACCGCCATCATCACGAGCGCGACGCCTGCACCAAATTCTGGACGTTGCGGCAATACTGGGCGCTGTGCCACCGGTGTGACAGTGGAGATCAGGTCATGTGCGGTTGGGGCAGCTACGGCTAGAACGACGTGGTCTCCATGGAAGAGCTGCCCCGTTTCGGTGAATACGGTGCCGGAGTCGATATCCAATGCCACGGCTTTGGTGTCAAAATGGAGTTGACCGTGCGCCTGCACGTAGGCGACTAAAGCTGTGGCAAATTCTTGCATACCTCCGCGCAGTGACTTGACGGCGGCACCGGGTGGCGCTGCAGCGCGCAGTGTCGCAATGGCTTTGGCTACCGAACCGTGCTCAATGGCTTTGTCGACGAGTCCGGGGGCAATCTTGTCGATATCGACGTCATAGGGATCGGCCGAGTGGACACCGGAAACCACCGGTGCCACGAGTCGTTCAACCACGACGGGACCAAAGCGGTCGGCCACCAGGTCACCGACGGTAATGGGCTCACCGGCGGCGCGACGCTTCGCCCAGGCGTCCATCGGCGTCTCGAGGTCTTGGGCCGCCCTAGCAGCAGCTTCTGTGCCCAGAGCTGCGACAACTTCTTTGGCCTGTGGGTCCCCCGGGATGCCCCACATACCCAATCTTGGTGCGGGCACAGCACCAACATCGGGCAGGTACAACCAGGACTCAGCCGGATGTGGGGTCACGATTTCGTCAGCGAGTCCGAGGTCTTCAAGGAGTTCGTCCATCACGGCAGAGCGAGAGGCGTAGGCTTCTGCACCGGCATCAATACCAATCAGGCCTTCGGAGGTCTCCAAAACCTGTGATTGCACCGCGCCACCGGGTTGGCTGGTCGCTTCTACAACGGTCACCGAGTGGCCGGCCTTGATCGCAGCGTATCCAGCGATCAGGCCGGCCATTCCGGCACCTACAACGACAACGTGACTCATTTAGTAGTCGATGGAGTGGATGAGCTCGACCAGGCGGGTCAGCACCGTTGGGTCCGTGGTGGGTGGCACGCCGTGGCCTAAGTTCAACACGTGGCCCGGGGCTTGAGCACCCTGGGCGATGACTTCGCGAACGTGGGCTTCTAAGACGTCCCAGTCGGCGTCCAATAGGGCCGGGTCGATGTTGCCCTGCAGCACCACGTTGCTACGACCATCGGGGCCTGGCGTATTGCCCAGGCGACGGTTCGCTTCATCCAACCGCAGTCGGTAGTCCACTCCGACAACCGATGCACCGGTGTCACGCATCAAATCCAGGATCTCGCCGGTTCCGGTACCAAAGTGAACCAGTGGTACGCCGTCGTCACCGATCAAGTCCTCGATGTGCTCCAAGGCTTGCTGTGAATACGGCATCACCTTTTCTAGGTAGTTTGTGCGGGACAATGAGCCTGCCCACGAATCAAAGAGTTGTGCCGCAGAGGCACCGGCCATGATCTGTGCGCGCAGGAACCGTCCGGAAGCTTCGGCGGTCCAGGACATTAAGCGATCCCAGGATTCTGGATCGTTGTACATCATGGTGCGAGGCCCAAGATGATCCCGGGACGGCCGTCCTTCTACCATGTACGCGGCAACGGTATAGGGCGCACCGGCGAAACCAATGAGCGGACGCGATCCGAGTTCAGCCACCGTGAGTTTTACTGCCTCAGTAATGGGCTCGAACATTTCATCGGTGAGCTCAGGAAGTTTAGCGATGTCTTCTGGCGTGCGAATTGGCGCATCCAACACCGGACCAACACCGGGTTGAATTTCCACCCCCACGCCGGCAAGTTTCAGCGGAATGACAATGTCCGAGAAGAAAATCGCGGCGTCAACGTCGTGACGACGCACCGGTTGCAACGTGATCTCCGACGCCATTTCGGGAATCAAGCACGAATCCAACATGGTGGTGCCTTCGCGCAGCTTGCGATATTCGGGCAGTGAGCGTCCGGCTTGGCGCATAAACCAAACTGGTCGACGATCTGGCACCTCGCCCCGATAACCTTTGATGAGGTCTGACTGGGCAGTAGACAGTGCCGGGTCTTGAGTTCTGAGCGGGTGATTGGCCGGCAGTGCCGGAGAAAACTCTTGGTTCATGTCTGCCCATTATTCCAGCATCTACTCATCGATTGCTGCACGTTTCCTGGATAGTCCCTCTATACCTCCAACAGCGAAACCCGCGAGGGCATTTTGATCCGGTCATCAAATTCCGTACGATAGGACGCATTGTGGTGATGTTTTCATTAGTCGCTGCGCACACCTGGTTAGACCTCGAGACGGTGGCGCAACTTGCTAGCGGCGCTTCAGAGGTCTCAGAAACGCTCTCGTCCGACACGGTGTCAGGTGTCGTATCCCTGTCGACGTGTAACCGACTGGAACTCTATGCCGAGGCCGGTCATGTCGATGTTGAACAAGCAGCCGATGAGATTCTTCACGCCATTGCACACAGCGCAGACCTCTCGTATGACGACGTGGCCGCCGCCTTCCGTCTGCACCGCAACGATGTGGCCGTACGGCACCTTTTCGAAGTTAGCTCCGGCCTCAAATCAGCCGTCGTCGGCGAACGCGAAATTGCCGGCCAGGTGCGTCGTGCCCTGGCCGATGCACGTGAAGCCGGGCACAGCACCGGTTCTCTAACAAAACTTTTTGAATCCGCCAGTCGCACTGCCAAAGATATTGGCGCTCGAACAGCACTGGGCTCGACCGGCCGCTCGATTGTTTCAGTCGCCTTGGAGCTGGCGACCGAACTGCGCGCCGGCACCTCAATTGTGGGAGCCCGCCGCTTCTGGGAAGACGCCAATATCCTGATGGTTGGCACCGGCGCCTATGCCGGCACCACATTGGCACAGCTGGAAGCTCGCGGTGCTAGAAACGTTGCGGTGCATTCCTCATCAGGCCGCGCAGAAGAATTCGTAGCGGACCGTGGCGGATGGGCCATGGCACTTGGCGGCGCCGATGTTGAAGGCGCCTTTGCCGAGGCAGATGTGCTCATCGGTGTTTCCGGTGGTGAACGCACCGTCAGCGCAAACCAGCTGGCAGAGCTTCGCGAAGGTACACACGATCGTCTGACCGTACTGGATCTTGCCCTGACCCATGACTTTGACCCGGCCATTGGCGATTTACCCGCAGTAGACCTGATCACCCTGGAATCTGTAAAGATGGCAGCGCCGTCTGAGCAACAAGCGTCCATCACTCAGGCACAGCAGCTCGTAGACTCTGCCGTCGATGAGTATTTGACTGCCAAGCGTGAACGCAACGCCACCGATGCCATCGTGACCCTGCGGAGTCACACCATGGCCGCCCTCGAAGAGGAGATGCAACGTGTCCGCGATCGGCACGGGTGTACCGCCGCGGCGGAGGAAGTTCAGCTGTCCATGCGTCGCATGGTGCGCCAAATGCTTCACGAACCGACTGTCCGGGCACGTCAAGCCGCTGCCAACGGAACACTCGAAGAATACGAAGCGGCGCTTGAGACCGTCTTTGGCATCAACGTCGACGAATCCTCAAACCAGCGCAAGAACGGTCGGCTCAAATCTGTTGTCGACGAATTTGACGCCACATCTGTTCGTCAACGGACCGCATAACCCGCCACATACGGCACCGTAAACTGGCCAATCCCGAATGGAGTGCTGCATGCCAAAGAGCGGAAAATCAGCAACTCGCATGACCAGGGAACAACGTCGCGCCCAACTCATCGATGTCGCCTTAGATATCTTTGCTCAGCACGGTTACGCCCAGACCACCATGGAAGAAGTTGCACTGCATGCTTCGGTCTCCAAACCCGTGTTATATCAGCATTTCCATAATAAACGCGACCTGTATTTCACGCTCATAGACGTCGAATTAGACGCGCTACGAGATGCCGTCACCTCCCGTATGGAGGCCGTGGATCTCGAAGCCGAGGACGCCGATGAACAGCGGGTGTATCAGGCGGTCTACGGTGTCTTTGAATTTACGGCGGACCCACGTGGCCTCTACAAATTGATCCTGGATACGACCATGGACAACCCGGCAGAACTTGAACAGCGCAAGAACCAATTTCTCGACGAACTCGTGGACTTCATTTCTCCCTATCTGCTCGACAACTCCATCTTGAGTTCAACCAGTTCCCAATTTGTGGCCGGGGGCATCGCGTCGGCAGTCATCTACATGGCCATCCGCTGGGCTGAGCACTATGCCAATGACCAGTCACACCAGGAAGACCTTCCACTTGAAACTGCGGTAGCAAATACTTTCCGCTTCGTTGCTCACGGCGCTATCGGATTCGACCTTTCCAATAATCCGTCAGCGTAGTGATGACATCCCTCAACCAATCACCCAACAATCTCATCTAAGCTGAGTGGTGGAACTGAAGCTACCACTCAATGTTTTTCTAGGAGGACTAGAACCGTGGAAATACGTATTGGCATCCAGAATGTCGCTCGTGAAATCGCCTTTGAAACCGAAATGTCCAAAGACGACGTCACCGAAAAGGTCCGCGCCGCGGTCAACGACAGCGCCAACCTCGAACTGACTGACAACAAGGGCGGCACCGTTATTGTGCCAGCAGGTGTGCTCGGTTATGTCGAAATTGGCGATGCGAGTGCACGCCGCGTTGGCTTCGTAGCTGGCTAACCGCCACGCACCCTGTTTTAACAAGGTAGGCTTGGATGCTGGTCCACATGTTTGGATCCCCTGACTTACACTCCGGATGACCGGTCGTACGTGAATGCGTATCTGTTACTTTTGACTTATCCACGATCGGCTCCGTAGGCACAACTCTCGTGCCGAACTTCGATCTTTAAGGAATTACTCGATAGTGACAAATACTCCCCAAGAAACGTTTGCAGATTTTCAACTGAGCCCCAACATCGTTGGGGCACTGTCCGATCAAGGTATTGAGCAGCCGTTTCCCATCCAGTCCATGACCCTGCCTATCGCACTTGATGGCCAGGACATCATCGGACAGGCGAAAACCGGTACCGGAAAAACACTGGGATTCGGACTGCCCGTGCTCCAGCACGCAATCGGTCCAGATGATGAAGGCTACGATCAGTTGGCGACACCGGGTGCACCACAGGCGCTCATTGTGGCGCCAACACGTGAACTAGCAGTCCAAGTCTCCAAAGACCTAGAAAATGCCGCCAAGAAAACGTCGGTCCGTATCGGCTCCATCTATGGTGGCCGGGCATATGAACCACAGATCGCAGAGCTTCAACGCGGCGTCGACGTCATCGTTGGTACTCCGGGCCGTCTCATCGACTTGATGAAGCAGCGGTACCTGAATCTGAACCAGGTCAAAACGATCGTCTTGGATGAAGCCGATGAGATGTTGGATCTCGGCTTTTTGCCAGACGTCGAAACCCTCTTGCAGGCCCTGCCTGAAAAACGCCAGACCATGCTGTTCTCGGCGACCATGCCGGGTGCCGTCATCAATATGGCTCGACGCTACATGGTCCAGCCGACCCACATCTCTGCGTCTGACCCCGAAGATGATTCGCTGGTAAAACGTGATATCCGGCAGCTGGTATACCGTGCCCACCACATGGATAAAGACGAACTGTTGGCCCGCGCGCTACAAGCTCGTGGTCGCGGTCTGACGATTATCTTCACGCGCACCAAGCGCACCGCGGCACGCGTTGCCGAAGAACTCGAACGTCGCGGGTTCGCAGCAGGCGCCCTCCACGGCGACCTAGGACAAGGTGCTCGCGAACAAGCGCTGCGTGCGTTTAGAAACGGCAAGATTGACGTACTCGTCGCCACCGACGTGGCAGCACGTGGTATCGATGTTGAAGCCGTGACTCACGTATTCAACTTCCAAGCTCCCGACGACGAAAAAACCTACCTCCACCGCGTTGGCCGTACCGGTCGTGCAGGATTGACCGGCATCGCTGTCACCCTCGTGGACTGGGAAGACATGCCACGTTGGAAACTGATCGCTCAAGCACTCGAAATCGAACAGGTGGAGCCAGTCGAAACCTATTCTGCTTCGCCGCACCTGTATGAAGACTTGGACATCCCAGAAGGCACCAAAGGTCGCTTGCCGAAAGCTCAGCGCACCCGCGAAGGTCTGGACTCCGAGCATGAAGAAGAACTCGGTGGACCAGATAAGCGCGGTCGTAAGGACTCCTCACGCGGCCGTCAACGCTCTGGTAAAGGTGGCGGTAATCGTGGTGGCCGCGGAGGCGGCCAAGGCCGTCAGCGTACTCGCTCGGGCAAACCAGCAGCCGAGAAGCAGGGTGACGATCAACCGCAGTCGAAGCAGCAACCGCGTCGTCGACGTAACCGAACCCGTCGTCGCAACGGCGAGGTTGTCAGCCGCAACGACAAAGGTGAATCGACGAACTAACCGATGTCCACGATATTCTCGGGTGCAAACAAGATTATCCAGGCCGACAACCTCGAATTTTTAGCGTCGATACCGGATGAATCGGTCACCATGATTTATGTTGATCCACCATTCAACACCGGACGCACACAAGAGCGGACTTCTATCAAGACGGTTCGAGTGGCTCACGGTGAAGGCGATCGGGTGGGTTTTGGCGGCCACTCATATGAGACCCTGCGCGGCGCGCTGGCCTCTTATGACGATGCGTTCACGAACTACTGGGACTTTTTAGAGCCGCGGCTCGAACACGCCTGGCGCCTCCTCGCCGAGGACGGGACCCTCTATTTGCACTTGGATTATCGCGAAGTGCACTACGCCAAAGTCATGCTGGACATGATCTTTGGCCGCGAGCACTTCCTGAACGAGATTATCTGGGCATACGACTACGGTGGCCGTTCCCGCAGTCGTTGGCCGGCCAAGCACGACACCATCCTGGTGTATGTGAAAGATCCAAAAAAATACTGGTTCGACTCAAACGAAGTCGATCGCGAACCCTATATGGCTCCGGGGTTAGTGACCAAGGAAAAACGCGAACGCGGTAAACTACCCACCGATGTGTGGTGGCATACTATCGTCTCGCCCACTGGCAAAGAAAAGACCGGCTATCCGACCCAGAAACCGGTCGGCTTAGTCCGGCGCATGGTGGCGGCGTCATCGCGCCCAGGAGACTGGGTGTTTGATTTCTTTGCCGGTTCCGGCACGCTGGGGGCTGCTGCCACACAGCTCGACAGAAATTTTGTTCTGGTAGATCAGAACCCACAGGCCATCGATGTGATGACCAAGCGACTGCCAGACGCGGAAGTAATCAGAGCCTAGTTACCGTTCCAGAGCACCTTGAAATCCGAGGTTGCTTGGGCTTCAATGGCTTCCACGACGTGGCGCGGCGTGGTGTTCTCACCGAGTTGATTCGGTTTACCCGCTCCGTGGTAGTCCGAAGACCCGGTCACCAACAGATTGTGCTCTTCAGCGAACTGCCGCAACCAGGCTTTGCCGCTGCCACTATTATCACGGTGATCAATTTCCACGCCCGCTAAACCGGCAGCAAGCATGTCATGAAACACTTGTTCTGACACCGCCCTGCCACGAACCTTGGCTGCCGGGTGAGCAAAGACTGGCACTCCCCCGGCGGCACGGATAAGCTCAACTCCCAAGACCGGATCTGGTGCATAATGCGGCACATAGTATTTTGATCCGCCGCGTAAAATCGAGTCGAAGGCAGCTGATCTGTTCGGTACCGCGCCAACCTTAACGAGGGCATCAGCCAGGTGCGGCCGCCCTATCGTGGCCTCGACGGTGGTCTGTTGTTTCACAAGATCCCAGGTGATCGGATAATCCTGCGACAACAGTTCCGCCATACGTTTCGCTCGCGTATATCTGGCGTTGCGTGACTTCGCGACTTCGGCAAGTAATTCAATGTTGGTGGGATCATGCAAATACGACAGCACGTGAACCGCTATGCCGTCCTCTGAAACGGTGGACAATTCCATGCCGCGTATCAGGGCAATACCGTGTTCCGCTGCGGCTGCTTCGGCGGGATCCCACCCGGCCGTGGTGTCATGATCTGTCAGTGCTACGCCCAAGAGACCAGCCTGTGCAGCTGACTCAACGACCTCCGCCGCAGAGGTCGTGCCATCCGAAAAACGCGAATGAGTGTGCATGTCGAAAGCCATAATTTGCCAGTCTACTAGGCGGTCTGAGTTTCGGGGATACTCGCTCTGCTCAGTATCCTGGGGATGACACCGTTGCCAAGAAGCTTGTCGCGAATTTGGTGTTTGCTCATAGACTCCCGAATCAATCGTGGGAAGATATTGTTATGACTCAACCCTCTGACGCTTCACACGACCCTGCCCACGAACAACCATTAGAAGACCGTGTCGAAAATAGGTCCCACCGTCCCTCCTCGGACGCGTTCAAAGCGTTCATGGGATCACAATGGCAAGAATCCGAAGCCATCGACTATCAGCCCGATGCGGCTGCTTCGTACGCGGCACAACGCCGCGCGGCCCTATCACGCCAGTTCCCCACCGATCGACTGGTGATTCCCGCTGGTGCACCAAAAGTGCGCTCAAATGACACCGACTACCGTTTCCGACCGCATTCGGCCTTTGCTCATCTGACGGGGCTTGGGGTTGATCACGAACCGGAGGCCGTACTCGTGATGCAACCTGTACCCGAAGGATCCGGCGATGACGGCAGTAACCACAAAGGAACACTATTTTTCCGACCGCTAGCCGGTCGTGATTCCGAAGAGTTTTATTCCAACACCAAAACCGGTGAATTTTGGGTTGGCCCGGTCCCCACACTGCAAGAACTCAATCAGCGCACAGGTCTCCCCACCAAGGATCTCACCGACCTGGAATACGCTGTGACCGTTGATGCCGGCGTTGTCGAAATCGGTGGCACGCGTATTCGGCTGGTCAGAGAAACCGACCAAAACATGGATGCGCTGGTCGATACCTCACGTATTAATACCGGTGTGGACCTAGAGGCCTCGGATGCGCTGGATAACGAATTGGCTGAATTTTTGTCAGAGCTACGTCTCATTAAGGATGAGCACGAGATCGCCGAAATGCGCGGCTCTGTAGAGTCGACTATTCGCGGCTTCGAAGACATCGTACGCGCCATCCCTCAGGCCATCGAGCATGACCGTGGTGAACGCGTCATTGAAACAGCGTTCTTTGCTCGTGCCCGCCTCGAGGGCAACGATCTGGGCTACGACACGATTGCGGCAGCGGGAAATAACGCCACCGTCTTGCATTGGATCCGTAACACCGGTCAGGTCAACGAGGGTGATCTGGTGCTGGTCGATGCCGGGGTTGAAGCCGATTCACTCTATACCGCTGATATTACGCGGACGCTACCGGTCAATGGGACCTTCACTGAGATTCAAGCGAAGGTTTATAACGCCGTTCTAGAAGCTGCAGATGCAGCACTGGTTGCTGCAAAACCCGGCGTCCTATTCCGCGACATTCACCTGACTGCTATGGAGGTGTTGGCCCACCATTTATCCGATTGGGGCATTCTGCCAGTGTCGGTGGATGAAGCGCTGTCTGCCCAGGGCCAACAACATCGCCGGTGGATGCCACACGGCACATCCCACCACTTAGGTCTGGATGTTCACGACTGTGCTCAGGCTCGCCGGGAAATGTACCTCGATGCGCCCCTGCGTCCCGGCATGGTGTTCACCATCGAACCTGGTCTCTACTTCAAAAACGAAGACCTTGCGATTCCAGCCGAATACCGCGGCATTGGTGTCCGTATTGAAGACGACATTTTGGTGACCGAAGACGGAGCAGAGTCGCTATCGGCACATCTGCCACGCACGGTGCAAGATATTGAGTCATGGATGGCGGATTTGTGGAAATCCTAGCGTTGCTCTGAGGAGTCTTGCTCTGAGCGCTCCGGATCCTCACCCGTTTCCTGGTCCACAGATTCATCGACCCGTACGCCAAACTGTGGTCGACCGTCTGGTAGGTCTGGGATTCCTCGTGAGGATTCGGTGTCTTCAGGCTCGGCTGGCTCTTGGCTTTGCTCTGCAGGCCCCGGTGCCGGCGGTTGTGCAGCAGGCGAGGGCGTTGTTGTCGGCCCCTTGGGTTGGGACCCTAACGCCGAGGTCACTTCGCCGGCAACAGCGTTGTCGACCACGATGTCATAGCTGACCGCGGACATCGACGGGATCATAGCGTATTTGAGTTGCTTGCGACGCAAGACTTCACCGATCACCCCGAAGAGCACCCAAATCACGGCGCCCATGACCACGGTAGATCCCAACGTCATAGCCATACCCTGACCACCTGACATCATGCTGATCAGCAAGCCGATGAACAAACCAAAGAATGCACCTTGCAGCGCGCCACGACCTGCGACAGCAGCGTAGCTTGGCCGGTGACGCAATCGATAGACCGAACGTAAATCACGTCCTACGATAGATAGAAACCGCGGATCAACACCGGCATCCACCGCCTTATCGATCGCAACCATTGCTGCATCGTAGGAAGGATAGTTGCCGACCAGCTGTCCTTGCGGCAGTGGCGACCCAATTTGTGCTCCAGGACCAATCATACTCATAGCTCCATTTTCTACCCTGTGGCCCAGACTTTCCACCACCCCGCGCACTTTGAGCTGTGAGCAAGGAGAATACTGACCGACTATGAACCCCACCGAGCTACACCCCGCGGGTCTCCTCGCCCCCGACGTTAAACCGGAATCCGAGGAACAGATTGCGGCCTGGCGCGCACTCACCACGGTTATTGACCCAGAAATCCGGCAACCCATCACCAGCCTGGGCATGGTTTCGGCGGTCGAATTCAACGAAAACAGAGACATCACAGTGGTCATTCGGCTGACTATCGCCGGCTGCCCCATGCAAGACACGATTCACAACGACGTGGCGACCGCACTCGCTCGTGTCACCGCTGGTGAAGTCAGCGTGCGGCTAACGTCGATGACGCCGGAACAACGCGTCGCTCTGCAGGAAAACCTCACCGCGAACCGCCCACGAAATCCATTCGGCAAGGAGTCGCTCACCAAAATTTTTGCTGTTGCATCCGGCAAGGGCGGCGTTGGCAAATCTACGATCACGGCAAACCTCGCGGTGGGACTCGCCGCCCACGGACTCTCTGTAGGGCTCATTGACGCCGATATTCACGGTTTCTCTATTCCCGGGTTGCTTGGTATTACGACCAAACCCACCAAAGTTGAAGACTTGATCATGCCACCGCTGGCCTACGGGGTAAAGGTTATGTCCATCGGCATGTTCTTGGACACCGATCAGCCCGTGGCCTGGCGTGGCCCTATGCTGCACAGAGCACTAGAACAGTTTGTGACCGATGTGTACTGGGGCGATTTGGATGTGTTGCTAATCGACCTCCCACCCGGGACCGGCGATATTGCTATTTCTACAGCCCAACTGCTGCCCAACGCCGAGCTCTTAGTCATCACGACTCCGGAACACACCGCGGCTCAGGTGGCGGCTCGTGCAGGTCAGCTGTCGACGCAGACAGAGCAGCCTGTTTCTGGTGTTATTGAGAATATGGGACCGATGCAGTTACCGGATGGCACATTCATTGAGGTGTTTGGATCCGGTGGCGGGCAAGCGGTCAGTGACCGACTATCCCATGTATTAGACCAAGATGTTCCACTGCTGGGGTCCATCCCCTTAGATCCGGTATTGCGCGCAGATAGTGAAACGGGCACGCCCACTATCGTGATTTCCCCGGAGTCTGGTGCGGGGCAGGCCTTAGGCGACATTGTGGCGAGACTAGCAAGCACACCACGCGGGTTATCCGGTCGAAAACTACCTGTCACTGCTCGACATACAAAATTCTAGGCCAAGCAGTCTTAGGTAGCCTCTGCGTCGAATGGTGTGCCTAAAGCTACTGGCATTTCAGGTTCCGCAAATGTGCTATCCTCCACGGCTTCTTCGGCTGCAGCCTGGTCCGCCGGATTTTCTAACATTGGTTGATCCGCTAGTCGCGGTTCGCTTAACGCCGCGTCTGCACCAGATTTTGGCTGTCTGGGATCAGGAAACTGTGACTGTTGTTCCAACTGATCGATGGGTACCGCAGCGGCCATGATTTCCGCCTGCGAGAGTGCCGGGCGTGCTACGGGTTCATTGGTAACGGTATCTGCAGCATCTTGAACGGTACTTTTAACATCCTTCATGGATGCTTCAAGTTCTTCGATGGGTTCTGAGAGCGCTTCACGAATTACGCGTCGTGGATCGTACTGGCGGGGATCATATTTCTGCCAGTCAACCTCATCGAAATCTGTGCCAGTTTCTTCTTTGAATTGGTCTTTAGCACCTTCGGCAAACACGCGTGCTTTATGGATCCATTCGCGAAGGGTACGCAGGTATTGCGGGATCTTTTCAGGGCCCAACAGCATCAGAGCGAGCACGACTAGGACAATGAGCTCGCCACCATTAATACCGAAGATGTTCATACTGGCTATAGCTTACCCGAAAGAGATATTGTCAGGCGTTTCAGGCTGGGTTATCGGCCCAGGAGTCGATCGACGCCGCGTTCAAAGCGTTGGCTGACACCCTCGCGCATGTCGGAGCTGCCGCTGCTTAATCGCGATTTTTCTTCGACATACAGCGTAGACATGACACCGGCAGCGTAGTCAGAATCCGAGGTGGAGTCCACCCGATACTGTGATTTGTTGGTGGCCATGTAAGCCGTCCAGGAGCCGTCCGGATAGGTGTATAACCAAACATCTTCAGCCACTGGCAATGATACTTCAATGGCCGCAGAGTCGGTGAAGTCGAGTGCACTGCAGGCTGACACAGTACCGTCTTCGTGTTCCACCCGGCACTCGCGAACGACGGTTTGGTCTTCTGCGTTGACGGACGAACCATTAAACAATGACACGACGTTGATTTGCTGGCCCTGTTCATCCACGACCGCAGATTCAAAGCTCATCCCGAGAGCTTGAAATTGTGGAATAGTCCAGCCGGCCGAACGCAGCTCGCTGACTGAATTCAGCTGGACAGGAGTTCCATCTATACCTAGCGGAGCACTGTTATACGACAGCTCCGCATTTGGCGCATTAAAATCTTCTGGGACTTCCGTCGAATCATCACTGGGGGTAGGCCGGATGAGTTCCTGCGGATCAGCCTGAACAACTTCGACCTCTTCGGGTATCAGAGCGGGGGCATCGGAATTGGCGGCATCGCTGGACGTTTTGTTTCCGCCGAGGACCCATAAGCCCACGACTAGCCCCACTACAACTAGTCCGACGAGGCTTGCGCCGGCGACGAACTTCCACCCTGAGACACCGGACGATTCCATGACTGCAGGCTCTGCTGGCGCAAGATGCGCGCTTCGAGACAGAGCGGCCGTCTGGTCTTCACTCGAAATCCGATCAAGTTGCTGGGTAACGAAAAGTGCGGACGACCGCTGTTCAACTTCCTCAGCGCAACTGGTGCACACTGCCAAGTGTGCGCGCATTCGTTTGTCTGCGGACGCCGACAGCTGACCTTCTAAAAACGCGTCGAACTTGGAGCGTGGATGAAAAGAGAAGCTGGGAGAACTTCTACTCATTCAACATATCCTTGCTTCCATCGTCGATTCAATGATTCATTTCAAAACTGTTGTTATTTCATTGTCACAAATGATCCTGAGAATATTCTGAAATATTGGTGGTTGTTTCTCATGAAGCAGATATAGGCGGCCGCTACCTCTACAATGAAGTGTGCAGACTAGGTGCAGATGACCACGACCCACGGGAGTAGACAGTTTATGAAGGCGCTGAGCCCCCAACAGACCGGCAAACATGCAAGCTGGGCTTTTGCTGAAGCGCGTCCGATTGAGGACGACGTGTTGTTGATGGCGCGCGACCGGTCGGCGGAGCTTGGCATCACGCCCATTTCTGAAGGCACAGTCTCATTACTGACATTGTTGTCATCGGCCGCGCGGCCACAAACCATGGTCGAACTTGGAACCGGGGCTGGGGTTTCGGGCCTGGCACTCATGCGAGGCGCCCCAGAAGGTGCCGTTTTGACGACACTCGACCCGGATGCAGAAGCGCAACGAGCAGCACGTGAAGTTTTTGGCACGGAGGGATATCCAAGTTCTACGACCCGACTCATTGCTGGTCGGGGCCGAACTGTCCTGCCGAAATTGTCTGCCCGTGCCTACGATTTAGTGTTCATTGATGCCGACCCGTTGCTCTTGGAATACCATGTCACCGAAGCAGCGCGTTTACTCCGCTCCGGTGGCATGATTATCATCCATGACGCCTTGGATCAGGATCGTGTGCCAAAGCCTGCGGTACGTGAGGCGTCGACCGTGATGTTACGGGACGTTGGCAATGAGCTGCGCGATAATACCAAGACATGGCGCACTTCAACGTTGATTCCAACCGGTACCGGGCTACTGCTAGCTACGAAGCACTAGCATTTTCAGTGTGTCTTAGCTGGTTGAAACAACGCCTGATAGGGCAGCTTTGAGTTCTTGAGCTTCTTCGTCATTGAGCTCAACAACAAGTCGTCCCCCACCGTCGGTGGGAATACGCATCACGAGTTTGCGTTGTTGACGAACTACTTCCATTGGGCCTTCACCGGTACGGGGCTTCATAGCAGCCATTACAGTTCCTTTCATGGTGCGTCATAACCGTGACGCAAGCGGTTTAGAAACAACACCGAGATTATTCGGTGGATTGATGCTGCTGGTGGTTAACCATCTGCTGCAGCTCTGAAATCTGTTGATCGCGATCTTGCACTGCGACGGTAAGGCGTTCTAGCACCTGATCGACCTGATCGGTTCGGTAACCGCGAAGTCCAACAGCGAATCGAATGTCACTGATATCTTGGGCAGCAATCTCGTGTGCTTCAGGCAGGACTACAGGAGGCAATGACGGCAGGGGTTCGGCAAGAGGTTCAATCATGCCTCGATCCCCGCGAGTCATAATCATTGCTAAAAATCCGATGACAAGTACGCCCAGTACCAGAATTTCAATCAATAATATTGCATTGCCCATAGCTCTATTGTCTCACGAAGTCGCTTATCGCGCTTGTGAAACCCATAAACACGCCGCAATTTCGGCTAGTGTCTGATCGTGGCTAAAAAACGACTGCAGAATTTTCAAGCTCCACCCATCATTGCAACCGCGCTGAGCGCTGCCCTGATGTTGACCGGTTGCAATAATGCCGAGGACGAACCAGATGACTCTGCCGCAGAGAATCAGCAGCTGACAAATATCGGAATATCGCTTGCCGCGCCCGGGCTTATCTCCGGGATCGACCCTGCGAACGTCTCTGGTGTCGAGGTCGATCTAGTAGTGGACCTCAGCAAGCAAATGGACGTTATCAGTGACTCCGAAGAAGTCAGCTGGGTCCCCGCCGAAAATTCACAGGTTGCCGACCAGTTGGAAACCGGTGAACTCGACTTAGTGATCGGCCAAATCACTGCCGTAAACCTCGAGGACGATATCGCGTGGGTCGGCCCCTACATCAGTGTCGAGGCGGGGCTGCTGGTTCGATCCGGTACCAGCCCAGAAAACGAAAGTAGCCAGGACTACATTGCTCACGGGGCCGTGGGTTCCCTGGACGACCTTGAAGATGCTGCAGTGTGTGTAGTAGCTGGTTCTTTGGCCGATGGTGCACAGATTCCCGCGGATGAGCACACGAAGCAACAAACAGTCAGCGCTTGCGAGACGGGGATGCGCTCTGGCCGCTATGACGCGATTGCCGCAGACGACGTGCAGTTAGCCGGTTTGCTCGAAAGCTCATCTACTCCTGAGGCCTATGAGATGTTGCTGTGGAGTGATTTGGCCGCTGACGGTGACGAAGATATTCCGGAACAACTCCAGACATCCGGGGGATACTGGATGGGGACAACCCCGGAGCAGTGCGAAGCTACTGCAGCCGCTCTGAAGCAGCTCATTTCAGACGGTGTGGTCCGAGAGCTCTTTAGTCAGTGGGATGAGACGCTCGACTACGTGCCTGGACTCATCGAAGCAGATGACGTCACGACCCGGCACTGCAGTGACTAAAGCTTAACGACAAAACCCCACACCACACGGTGCGGGGTTTATGTGTCACTATCGACTAAACGCCTGGATGGCGGCGGAGGTCCTGGCCAACGTAGACCTGGCGTGGACGTCCGATGCGAGTTGCTTTGTCTTCGATCATTTCACGGTACTGTGCGATCCAACCTGGTAGGCGACCGATGGCAAACAGTGGGGTGAACATCCGAGGTGGGAAGCCCATTGCGCTGTAAATGAGTCCGGTGTAGAAATCGACGTTCGGGTACAGTTTGCGTTCCACGAAGTAATCGTCGTTGAGTGCTTTTTCTTCCAGACGCATCGCGATTTCTAGGCGTTCGTCACCGGCACCGAGTTTGTTGAGAATCTTCTCGGCGGTGGATTTAACGATACGGGCGCGTGGGTCATAGTTTTTGTAAACCCGGTGGCCAAAGCCCATCAGACGAATGCCTGATTCTTTGTCTTTGACTTTGTCCATGAATTCTTCTGGAGACAGACCCTCGTCTTTGATCTGGTCCAGCATGTTCAATACGGCCTCGTTGGCGCCACCGTGCAGTGGCCCGAACAGGGCGTTAATACCGGCAGAGATTGACCCGAAGATGTTGGCGTGTGATGAACCGACCAGACGGACCGTGGAAGTCGAGCAGTTCTGTTCGTGGTCGGCGTGCAAGATGAGCAGCATGTCGAGTGCATCGACAACGTCCTGGTCTAGTTCATACGCTTCGGTTGGCACACCGAAGGTGAGACGCAGGAAGTTTTCGGTCAGGTTCAGGGAATTATCCGGGTACAGGAACGGGTGACCGATGGATTTTTTAAACGCGTAGGCGGCCAGGACCGGCACCTTGGACATCAGACGAATGGTCGAGATGTGGACCTGCTCTTCGTCAAATGGATCCAGTGAATCTGCGTAGAACGTGGACAGTGCGGAGACTGCTGACGACAATACGGCCATTGGGTGAGCGTTGCGTGGGAAACCGTTGAAGAAATCTTTGATGTCTTCGTGCAGCATGGTGTGCTCACGGATGTTGTCGTCCCAGTTGGACAGCTCATCGGCCGTAGGCAGCTCACCGTAGATGAGCAAGTAGGCGACTTCCAAGAATGACGAGTTCTTGGCGAGGTCTTCGATGGGGTAACCGCGGTAACGTAGAATGCCGGCATCACCGTCGATGTAGGTGATGGCGGACTGTGCGTTTGCAGTGTTCATGAAACCTGGGTCGTAGGTGACCGCCTGAGTGTCACGCAGAACTGAACCAATGCTGAGACCGTCGTTACCGACCGCTGCCTCAACACGTGGAAGATCTATGTTGATGTCGCCTACAGTCAACTTGCCGTCGTGTTTTTCAGTCATGGTTTTCCCTCTTGTCTGTGCAGTGTGATCTGTGCACTTCGGCCACAGGTTCGGTGGCACTATTGGTTATGTCTCTGCCGTACAAATTTATCAACTTTGGTGACGCTTAGTACATTATGGCCAAGCGTTGTAATCTATATCCCTGCATTCAGCCGAGTCACAGCTTGGTCGATCGCTTCATCCGTTGCAGTAATGGATGCGCGGATGTAACCGTTGCCTGCTGCAGAGTAGAACACGCCCGGTCCGACCAGGATGCCGGCTTCGGCGAATCTCGACACGAGCGCCCAGGAATCTTCGGCGGCAGGTTCGGTGATGCGCGGGTCTCGGACCCACAGGTACAGGCCCGCTTCGGAATGTTCCACAGTGAGGCCGGTCAGTTCAATGGCTGCCATGAGCTGTTCACGACGCTTGCGATAGCGGCTCTTTTGTTCGATCACGTGGTCCTCGTCAGACAGTGCTGCGATCATGGCGTGCTGGATTGGTCCGGGAACCACCATGCCGGTATGAGAGCGGAGGTTGATCAGGGCTGCGATGAGTTGCTCGTCCCCCGCAACGAAGGCCGCCCGGTAACCGGCCATATTCGATTGCTTGGACAACGAATACACGGAGAGCAATCCGCGGAAGTCTCCCCCGGCAACCTGCGGATGCAGGATCGACGGGATGCTCTTATCTTCCCAGGTGCCCCAGCCAAGTTCCGCGTAGCATTCGTCGGAGGCTACGACCGCGCCGATGGCTCGTGCGTCTTGCACAATATTGGCCAACACTTGAGTGTCTTGGACGATGCCGGTGGGGTTGCCTGGAGAATTTACCCACACCAATTTGACCTTGGCACGGGTTGTTTCATCGAGTTCAGTGAGCGAATCCGCTGTTACCGAAGTGGCACCAACGATTTTGGCGCCGATGTCGTAGGTGGGGTAAGCCACTGTTGGGTAAACTATGACGTCGTCGGGGCCCAGGCCCAGCAGGACCGGAAGCCAAGCAATGAATTCCTTAGACCCCACGGTGGCGGCAACGTGGTCTTTGGTTAGCCCAGGAACTTTTCGCCGCCGGTCATACCATTCGGCGATGGCTTCACGCAGTTGATCGGTACCGGAAGACCCCGGGTATCCCGGCCAGTTAGCCGCTGATTGCAGAGCGGACTGGATCACGCGCGGCGTGGGATCGACTGGAGCACCGATGGACAGATCGACCAGCCCGTCGCGGTGCTCACTTGCCGACTGTTTATAGGGGGCAAGGAGCCGCCACGGGTACTGGGGCAGATCTAGCATTAGACGTTCTGTTCCTGGAACGGCAAGGCGGCCACTAATGGGTGGTCTTTTTCAATGAGTCCGAGCTTGGCGGCGCCACCGGGTGAACCAATGTCGTCGAAGAATTCAACGTTAGCGTCGTAGTAGTCGGCCCATTCTTCTGGGGTGTCATCCTCGTAGTAGATGGCTTCAACCGGGCAGACCGGTTCACATGCCCCGCAGTCAACGCATTCATCCGGGTGGATGTACAGCATGCGTTCGCCTTCATAAATACAGTCGACCGGGCACTCGTCAATACATGACTTGTCCTTCAGGTCGACACACGGCAAGGCGATCACGTAGGTCATTTGGGTGCTGCTCCTTCACACTTTGTTGTTCCGACAGTCTAGCGGTTATCCCACGCAGCGGCACTCGAGTGTAGGCCCAAGTAGTAGTCATCATCCGTTGGCTGCTCGCGGGTGCGACGTACTTGTCTGCTGACTAGAATGACTGTGAGCATGGTCAGCACGATGATGCCGGCATGCCACATCAGGGTTGCGATCACCAAGTGCGGCACGAATTCCCAGGTTTGGGTATTCATGGGCACACTGAAATGCTCGCCCGGTAGCAACCCGGTCATCGCCGCAAGTGTGGCGTACTGGGTGATACCGGTGAGGCCTGTGGCCAGCATATTGGCGGTCATCAACCCTGTCCACCACTGCCCCAAACCCGCAACAAGTAGGGCCAGTGCCACGCCCCAGGGAATACCGAAGCTACCGGTCCACAAGGAGTTCAGATGCATAACGGTGCCAACGGCACCGGTCACGACGCCTACGGCCACGGTGCCCAGAATCCACCCGACACCGAGGCGTCCCGAGAATCTACTGGGCTTCTGCTCGGGCTCGGGCTCGAGCGAGTTTGACACGGGCATTGGCATCCAGCACAACCTTACGAATCCGGATTGCTTCCGGAGTTACTTCTACACATTCATCGTCGCGTACCCACTCAAGCGATTCTTCCAGAGTTAGCACCCGCGGTGGGGTGAGGCCCTCGAAGTTGTCTGAGGAGGCAGCACGCACGTTGGTCTGTTTCTTTTCGCGTACGACATTGACGTCCATGTCTTCGTTGCGTGAGTTTTCGCCCAGCACCATGCCTTCGTAGACTTCAGCACCCGGCTGAACGAAGAATTCGGCACGTTCTTGGAGGTTGATCATCGAATACGGAGTGGCAACACCCGAGCGGTCAGCAATGATCGAACCGCTGGAACGGTACACAATGTGGCCTGCCCATGGCGCGTAGCCACCTGCATAAGACGATGCAATACCGGCACCACGGGTCTCGGTCAAGAAGCGTGTACGGAAGCCGATGAGTCCACGTGCTGGAACTTTGAAGTCCATGCGAACCCATCCGGTGCCGTTGTTGACCATGTTTTCCATGACGCCCTTGCGCCCGGCCATCAGCTGCGTGATGGCACCCAGGTGTTCTTCAGGCAGATCAATGGTCATAATTTCCATTGGTTCGTGGAGAACTCCGTCGATTTCTTTGGTCACAACCTGTGGTTTGCCAATGGTGAGTTCGAAACCTTCGCGGCGCATCTGCTCTACCAGGATCGCAAGTGCCAGTTCACCACGTCCTTGAACCTGCCAGGTGTCTGGTCGGTCGGTTGGCAAAACTTTCAGCGAGACGTTGCCGATAAGTTCACGTTCCAGACGATCTTTCACCTGACGCGCTGTCACCTTGGCACCCTTGACCTTGCCGGCAAGTGGTGAAGTGTTGATGCCAACCGTCATCGAGATCGACGGTTCATCGATGGTAATCTGCGGCAGTGGTTTCGGATCATTGGGATCGGTGAGCGTATCGCCAATCATGATTTCTTCGATACCGGCTACGGCTACGATTTCGCCGGGGCGGGCGGATTCTGCGGGTACGCGTTCCAGGCCCTTGGTTTCCAGCAGCTCGGTAATTTTAACATTCTTGATGCCGTTTTCGGAAGACCAGGCAACCGTCTGGTTTCTGTTCAAGGTACCGTTGCGGACGCGCAACAGTGCCAAACGTCCCAGGAAGGACGAGTAGTCCAGGTTAGTCACATGAGCCTGCAACACTTCGCCCGCGGTGTAGGTCGGTGCAGGAATGTGCTCCATAATCGTGGCGAACAGTGGTTCTAGGTCTTGGCTTTCTGGTAGCTCGCCGTCGGCTGGCTGCTCGGTGGAAGCAACGCCGGCTTTACCTGACGCGTAGACCACGGGCACATTCAGGACGGCATCCAGGTCCAGGTCTGGTACGTCTTCGGAGACATCCTCAGCCAGCCCCAACAGCAGATCCATCGAGTCAGACACGACGCCGTCGATGCGAGCATTTGGGCGGTCCACCTTGTTGACGACGAGAATGACCGGCTTTTTGGCTTCGAGAGCTTTTCGCAGCACAAAGCGAGTTTGTGGCAGTGGGCCTTCGGAAGAGTCGACCAGCAAGACGACACCGTCAACCATGGAGAGTCCACGTTCAACTTCGCCACCGAAGTCGGCGTGCCCCGGAGTATCGATCACGTTGATTGTGACCTCTTCGCCGTTGGAGGCAGGTCCCGAGTAGAACACGGTGGTGTTCTTAGCCAGAATCGTGATGCCCTTTTCTTTTTCCAGCTCACCAGAGTCCATCACACGGTCGCCAACATCTTTGTGGTCGCCGAATGCACCGGTCTGGGTCAACATGGCGTTGACCAGGGTGGTTTTGCCGTGGTCAACGTGGGCGACGATGGCAACATTCCGGAGATCTTCGCGTGTGGTGGTCTGATTGGTCATGGGCATACCTCGTTTGAAGGTAGAAAATGAAGGGTTTGCATGGGCCGAAGATACCTAGGGTGTGTACGTGACGACCACGGTACTAGTGTAAAGCACAGCGGGGCTCTTGCAAGAAGTTCAGCCTCGCACGTTTGTACGTGACGAAACATAACGTTCCATGTAGAACTGTGCCTATGTCACAAAACACACCACAAGCATCAACGCCTAAGCGACTCACACTGGGCTTGATGTTCCTTTCCATTCTCGCGTTAGCACTGAATCTTCGTGCCGCCGCCAGTTCCGTTGGTCCACTGCTGGCTGAAATTGGTCAGGGCATGGATTTCGGTGGTGGCGCCTTGGGGTTTTTGACGTCACTGCCCGGCTTGATTTTCGGTGTGATGGGCTTATTCGCCGTGCGCATCGGCCGGCGGTTTGGTATTTCGACCACGTTGCTCTTGTCAGCCGCGGCCCTCACCCTGGGGATCGGGCTGCGCGCCTGGGTGGACAATTCCTGGTTGTTTCTTGGGCTGTCGGTCCTCGGACTCACCGGCATCGCTGTCGCCAACGTGCTGATGCCAGCGTGGATTAAGATTCACGCCCGGCAACACACGGTCAAGCTCATGACAGTCTATTCGGTGTGTGTGGTGGCAGCAGGGTCCCTGGGTGCAGCAGCAACGGCACCCCTGGCGCAGTTGTTTTCTGCGGTATTCACCGCAGAGTCCGGTTGGCGTGCAGCGCTGTCCACATGGGGGCTCGTGGCGTTGATCCCTACGGTATTATGGCTGGTCATTGCCAGACGGATCGGCTACGACTACCCACAGAACCCTGCACATGCCATCCCCACCAAGCGGATGTATCGTTCCAGCGCGGCCTGGGCCATGACGGCCTTCTTCGCCCTGCAGTCCACACAGGTCTACGTGCAATTTGGGTGGCTGCCACAGATTTATCGCGATGCCGGTATCAGCTCGACCGAGGCTGGTTTACTGCTCGCCGCCACCCTATGTGTCAGGGTTGAGCGGTACCACCAGCTCATAGCAAGTCAGCCAGTTCATATAGGGCGAGAACCAGGAATCCCCAGAAAATGTCGAATGTAGTTATCGCCGATGTAGGCCACAATGGAGTCATGACTCGATCTGGACCTCGTGCCGGTGGACCAACTCCTCGGAGGTCGTTCACCCCAGCACAAAAACTTGAATTCTTAGCCGAGTATGAAGACGCCTGCACCCGCCAACAAGGTGGCGCCTTTTTACGGGAGCAGGGCTTGTATTCCTCACAGATGACGGAATGGCGCAAACTACGTGATGCCGGAGTCTTACACGGCAAAAAACCTGGCGAAACGATCGGCAAGCTGTCCAAAGAACAAGCAGAGATCGCACGGTTACGTCGTCAGTTAGAGGTGAGCGAGGGCCGGTTGAAACAGACCGAGGCGGCCCTTGATGTCATGGGAAAACTACACGATCTCTTGGAGAATCTAGCCGAGAACACCACGGAGGATCCCAAACCCAAGAAGCGATGATGGGCGCCTACGACCAGTTACGTGACCTACAGATGCCCACCCGCAAGGCCGCAGCCCTGGTAGGAGTCTCACGCACCACGGTGTATCGCAAGCCTGCACCACCAAGCCAGCACATCCCGGACCCGCCGCCCAATAAGCTCAGCCAGGCTGAACGGGCCCAGATTTTGGAGGTGCTGAACTCCCCACGGTTTGTGGATATGGCCCCATTACAGGTCTATACCAAACTGTTAGATCAAGACATCTATTTAGCTTCAGTATCCACGTTCTACCGGGTGCTGGCTGACAACCAGCAGGTCAAAGAACGCCGCCGGTTGGCCACCCATCCACCCCGAACCATCCCCGAACTGCTCGCAACCGCACCAAATCAGGTGCTGACGTGGGACATTACCAAACTTGCTGGCCCGGTGAAGGGCACATACTTCGACTGCTATGTGATGCTGGACATCTTTTCCCGCTACATCGTTGGCGCCCATGTCCACGCCACCGAATCCGGAGTGTTAGCCGTTGAGATGATGCAAGAGATCTTTGGGATCCACGGTATCCCGCAGGTCGTGCACGCTGATCGGGGCACCTCGATGACCTCCAAAACGGTCGCCACATTACTCTCAGATCTTGACGTGACACGATCACACTCCAGGCCCCGAGTCAGTAATGACAATCCGTATTCGGAGTCATTGTTCAAATCCATGAAATACGCGCCGGTGTTCCCGGAACGCTTCGCTTCCTTGACCGATGCTCGAGCGTTTATCAGCGAATTCGTGGACTGGTATAACCACGACCATCAACACTCCGGGATTGGTTTCCACACCCCAGCAAATGTGCACTACGGCTTCGCCGAGGCCATCGCTGACCAACGCTCACAGACGTTGGCCGCAGCTCGGGCAGCACACCCGCACCGATTCACCACGACCACCGATCCCAAAATCCTAGCCCTGCCCGAAGCAGCATGGATCAATCAACCAACCCAAACCACCGGCCAAACCGCCGCCTAACTCACACTGGTACCGCTTGACTTGAAAAATTCCG
>NZ_JAKDKW010000097.1 GCF_030453185.1 Yaniella sp.
GTGGCAGACTTCAACGGTTTCGAGAACATTACTGACGCGCTCGGAGGAGTCGAGCTGAATAACCCGCGGGCATTCTCCTACGGCGACCACCAGTTCCAGGAAGGACCGATAACGCTCAACGGCGATGAGGCTTTAACCTTTGTGCGTAGTCGTAACTTCTCTGACGGTGACTACACTCGCGTAGAAAACCAGCAACTGTTCATGAAAGGCATGGCGAGTGAAGTCTTGTCCCGCGATACGCTGACCAGCCCGGGCAAGCTCAATGATCTTGTGGAGGCTACCACCCCGTATGTCGCCCTCGATGGTGATTTCGGTGCTGGCACGATGGTCGGACTCGGTACGTCGATGTCCTCGGTCCGAGCCAATGACATCACAAGCTTCACGCTGCCCACATCCGGGCTTGGTACCGAGGGCGGTGGCCAATCCGTGGTCTACATCGACTGGGACGAACTAGACGAAGTCCAAGAACGCTTCAAGGACGACGAGCTGGCCGACTACCAGCCCGATCCTCGCTAGCCAGACCTCTAAGCATTGGCACTTGTTAGCCCGAGTACACCGTGTGATCCCACTGATCTTGACACGGTGATGATGTTGCGTAGCGGAGTCGGTATGGTTCTTTTGCTGCGAATTCTTCAAGCAGGATCTCGACCAGGTCATTTCCGGTAAGCCAGGTGCGCCTGAGACGTTGTTCCCTGAATTCGCCGAATCCTAAATGTGGCATTTCACCGGAATCAATGAGTTCTTGAAGGCTCATACTGTTGCGCATCGTTCCAAGGCGCAACACACTGACCGGGAGTCCTGATGAGTCGCTTGCGAACCGTCCCAGCGCTTCCATATAGGCTTTGGCCGCACCGTAGAGTCCGTCAGGCCGCGGCAGATGGCAGGGTTTGACGTGACCATTACCCGTTCCGGCGATGAGTTCGCGCTCGGGCCACCCGGCCGCATGATTACTAGAAGCCAGAATAACCCTGCGTGTGCCATGGGCTATTGCAGATGCAAGAATCCGATTGGTCGCATCCATCTCTGTTGCATAGATCCCCTGCTTTCCACCGGGGGCGCCAGTCGCCAGATGTAATACGTAGTCGGCGTCCTGCACAAGACGATCCAGTAGCGCGTCGTCACCCAAATCAGCCTTATGAGTTTCGGCGAAATCACGATTCTCGATGGGTGCGGCATCGATCCCTACGAGCTCATAGGACTTGGAGAGTTGCTCAGTAATGAGACTAGCGACAGTCCCCGCGCCACCGGTAATGAGAATGCGGTTTCCTTTTGGCCGAGGGGTCCAATTCAGACCGCCGGCAGGTACTTCGATGGGAAGGTCCAAAGTTTGTCTCCCCTTGGTCGCCTGCAGCTCTTCTACGAGACTAGGCCCAAGAACTGTGCGGAGTCCACCAGTGGTCTCCGCATTACCAGACGGTTCCGTACGGAATCGTTTGGGCTAAGGCGCGGGCAAGCACAACAGGCTCTTGACGGTCACCAAGAAATTACGTTGTCGCTAAAGAAGCAATGAGCTCTGTTTCGATGTGCAGGGCTGTTTCGCCTTCCACATCATGATCGATGAGCCACTTTTTGTGTTGCTTTTCAATATGCTGGGCGTAGTTCCGAGCCCAGCGGCCATTAGACTGCTCTTGGTTCGAAAGCTTCGCGTATTCCGTTGCCGCTACACTAAAAACCAGAGATTCGTCGAAGGTCCAGGACCGTCCCAATCGGGCGCACACAATGTGTGCGACTTCCTCCGGAGTGTAGTCGGGGAATTCTATAGTCAGCGGGATACGCGAACGCAGGCCAGGATTCGCTGCCAGGAAATCATGCATTTGATCGGTGTACCCGGCAAAGATCGCAACGAACTTTTCTCGGTCATTCTCCAGACGGGTCATGAAGGTTTCAATCACCATCTTGCCAAAATCATTGGGCGACTGCTCGACATGGAGCTGGTAGGCCTCATCGACGAACAGCACTCCGCCCATAGCTTCGTCGATCGCTCTCGTCGTATTGGCCTCAGTGTGCCCAATCCAGCTGCCAACAAGCGAGGAACGATCAACATCCTTTACGGTTGGAGTCTCGAGAATTCCGAGGTTGTAGAACAGTTTCGAGATGATGGCTGCTACCGTTGTTTTCCCTGTCCCTGGATTGCCGGTAAATACCATATGATACGTCGGCCGATCCATAGTGGGTTGCACTGAGGCCAGCCTCGTATTGGCGCGGACTTCGTCGATCAGATCATGCGCCCATGCTTTGACCGACTCCAGCCCCACCAGTTGATCCAACTCATACAACAACATCTCGACGTTTTCGGCTTTTTGTTCGGAGCTTCCGCCGCTCAACGCATACAGATCGTCATCGGTGATCGTCTCGGTGTCTTCTACATCGGTGTCCATCACGCGACGAACCATCTGCTTCATGAGTTGTTCATTGAAGTTCCGGACCCACCGTCCATTGCTGTTCTCACTACTTTGGCGATACTTCGCTGCGACGATTCTGGAGTACAGATCTTGCGACACCCTGTAATCAGCATTCAGCAGACTCTGATAACCAATCTGTACGATCTCCTCTTCAGAGTAGTCTTCAAAATCGAATCGGTTGGGTATGCGAGATTTCAGTCCCGGGTTCATGTTCAAGAAATCTTGCATCTGCTTCGGGTAGCCGGCGAAAATGATAACAGTTGACTCACGGTTATCTTCCATGTAGGTGATAATCGTATCGACAGCCTCTTGAGCAAACTCGTTATTGCCCCGTTGATATAGAGAATATGCCTCGTCAATAAAGAGCACGCCACCTCGAGCACGTTCCAAAACGCTCTGTGTCATGTTGGCCGATGTTCCCAGTGCTTCGCCGACCAAATCTCGCCGTTGCACTTCGATGAACGTATCGTTTTCGATTGCTCCGGCGTTATAAAGTACCTGCCCCAGGTGCCGGGCAACGGTCGTTTTGCCTGTTCCGGGATTTCCAAGGAACAAACTGTGCATGGTCTGCTCGGTAGTCTTTAAACCACGCTCCAGCCGACGCTGGTTGAATTCGACCAGTTGAGTAAAGTCTTCTATCTGTTGTTTGACTGTGGCCAGCCCGACTAAAGCATTCAATTGGGCCAGAGGGTCTTGATCGGCATCGGACGCTTCTGATTCAAGAGTTTGCTCGGTGCTCTCCTCGGAGTCTTCGTGGTCACCTTCCGCGGCACCCTCAGTAGGTGGACCAGAAGTTGGCGCAGCGGCCTGTACTGGTCTGGCTTCCAATTCGTGGAGCACCACCGTCTCTCCTGCCACGTAGACCTGTGCTGACGGAGCGTGCTCTACTCGTACCACACCAGGACCGCTGGCCTGTTGAATTTTCAAGCTGCCCTCATTCACGCTGAAGGCTATGTACTCATCTTCTGTGTGAACCTGCTCAAGGTGAACGCTCGCACCCGTCGTAATCTGGATCGTGTCGAGGTCAAGACTGTTGCTGTACAGCTGGAACTCACCGGCTCCTGTCACGGTAGCGGTCTGACCCGCTGAGAGTGACACTGCTGAGGAGTCCTGCAAATGCGCAGAAGCTCCCCTCAAAATGCTGGCCCAGCCAAGCAGGGATCGTGTTGCAGCAAGGTGGGCGTCATCAACAATCTGAACCATGCCGAACTCGTGCTCAGTTTCTGACTTGACCGCGGAATCAATCATAATCAACGTGCCGGCTTCCGCGTGGATAGCGGGCAGTTCTCCACTCGCTTCAGGGAATACCAACACATTTGTCAGAGTCAGCGACCCGTCGTCGGCCACCACTACACTGTTGCGCCCTTTAACCGGACAGATCGAAATGTTCGACACAGAATGCTGACCAGTTGTCCCCCTGACAACCGTGCCATGCAGCATGATGTTCTCTGCAGCACCACGGCCCTCAATATTGATATCTAACGACAACACATTGTCGACGTCATCAAGAAAGTACTGGCCTTCGTCGATCAGCAATGTGTCGCCCTTATGCAGTAATGGCAGGACCGCGTCCCGAAAGCGTCGAGCATCTTCCTGCTGCCACACGACACTCTTCGGCCCGCCTGGTGTCGATGCTACTGGAGCTTTCGTGTCAGGATCCATTAGGACTACAGCATCGTTAGCTGCATTAATGGTTGAAGTGCCTTTCGTGTACACCGGTAGCGGGCCATCCACTTCCAACTGGATATTGTCCAATTGCAGAAAGCTTTCATCAACGTAGACCTCAAAGCTAGCTTCGGAACCGTAGAGCGTGCCAACCTGTGCAACCGACTCATTATTGAGCACCAAACACCGTAAACCATCAGGCGGATTCAGGTACAGATTACCCGGAGCAATTACCTTTGAACCATCGGATGCGTTCACCAGGGACGCTCGCACATGATCTAACTCTGCATAGCTGGCCACGAGGCTGACCACGGGCAACGTAGTATTCGTTGCCAGCAGCGAACCATACGACTCGATAGCGACACCATGGCTTTTCTCGCCAGACACACTCACTAGGCACTTTTTCATCACGACGGTCCCGCCACTGCTGTACACAACAGGGTATTTCCCAGCTGCATCACCGTGAATATACACGTCAGTGAGTTCGACTCGTGCCTGATTATTCAGCAATTTCACTGCGTTCCGGAAGTGTGCGGCCTGGATTGTCAGGTTCTCCAACTGGAGATGGCCAAGCGCCTCAATCTGCGTTTCAAGAATGATTTTGGTTGGGTCGCCTTTACCCACAACTCGAAGCTGGTTCATAAAAACAGGTTCAACCTTATAGTGTCCTTCGCCTACCACGATGACGTCCTGCGGTTTTGCCTTCTGAAGTGCTTCCATGAATCCCATGCCAAACCAACCATGCGATACCCGGATTCTTGCCACGCCTCAGTCCCTTCTTTGTGTACCGTTCGTCACAACGATGCTACAAGTATCGAAGAAGCTTCTAGCCATTATCTCCACAAAGGCGCGCACTCATACGCAAGTCTGCGACATGAATACTCTGGCCCCATCGGGGCGCCGTCACCAGTTACACAAAGAACAAAGCCCCGGGTTTTGAAACCCGGGGCATCGAACTCTCATCACTCACACCTCGAAGAGGATGATTAAGAGTCTAGGCAACGTTCCTGCTTAGGAGCTTGAGTTCCCCTCAAGATCAGTCATGAATCGCCTGAGTATTCCCTGCATGCAATGCGATGAAGTGTGCAGAACCGGGAGAATTTTCTACATATACCCGCGACGTGTAAAAAATAAGGCAAATTCTTTACACGTTTTCAAGATGTGCAAAATGCTTTTACATGTCGCTGAAGGAATGCCAACGTGCGAGAGAAGAGTCCTACGCAGCGGGTTTTTGAGCCCAGTGGATCGCCATGGTGCCGAACATCAACGACTTGTAGCCGGTGGCCACAAAGCCTACTTCCTGCATCATGTGTTCAATACGATCCGCGGTATGGAACCCGCGGGATGTACGGGACAGGTACTCGTAGGCATCTGGGTTCTGCGTGATGGCATTGGCGAGGCGCGGGACGACATACTTGATGTACGCCGTCGAAAATGGTTTGACGATATCGCGCGGAGCCGGCGACATCTCGAGGCAGGACATCATGCCGCCGGGTTTCAGCACCCGGTACTGCTCTTCAAGGGTTTTGGCGATGTCGGTGACGTTTCGCAACAGATAACCATGCGTCACGGCGTCGAACGTATTGTCCTCGTACGGCAAGTTCATTGCATCACCGGTCTGCCAAACGATGTTTTCGCCACCTGGGCGATAGCGGGCGACTTCCAACATTTCATTGGAGATATCGAGCCCGTAAACTTCTGCACCGTAGCGCTGATTCGCGACTTCAAAGGCGAGATCGCCGGTGCCGGTGGCAACGTCAAGAACTTTCGGTGCCGGGCCGAGCTTGACGGCGTTGACCGTATCGCGGATAAACCTAGGTTCTTGGCCCCAGGTCATGACCAGGTTCATGAGGTCATAGCGGTCGGCAATATTATCGAACATTTCGGCCACGGTGGCACCGTGGGCGTCAACGGCTGAATGGTGTGTAGTCACAGCATCTCAGTCTAGCTGACGCCCAGGCGCCGGGAGTTTATTAGTTTTCGACAATTCCGTAAACGGTCAACGCTGCACGGCCCAGTGTGTGACCGTGGCGGTTGAACCCGAAGAATGCGTTGGAGGCATCTTCGGGGATATCCAGTTTTTCCACGTCCAAGGCGTGGACGGTGATGATGTAGCGGTGTGCGCCGTGGCCTGCTGGCGGGGCGGCACCGATGAATCCGGGGCCCCCGCCGTCGTGCTTGAGCTGGAAAGCGCCAGCTGGCAGTCCGGAGCCGTCGTCGGTACCAGCGTTCTCGGCCAGTTCCGTAACGTCTGCGGCAATATTGCCGACTGACCAGTGCCAAAACCCCGAGCCGGTTGGGGCATCCGGATCGAAGACGGTGACAGCATAGGATTTGGTACCTTCTGGGGCACCAGACCAGGACAACTGCGGTGAGATGTCTTGGCCGTTTGGTACACCCATGGCACCGGAGTATTGGGCAGCTGGCCATTCTTGCCCTTGTGTCACGGTGGTGGAGGTGACGGAGAATTCTGCGGCTTCTTCTAGTCGAGCGAATTGATCATTGCCAATGCGGGCGAGTTCGTTGATATCTACCATGCTGCTCCTTTTGTTGTGAATAGCCGGGTGGGCGTTAAGTCCATTTCCTAGCCTATCTGGGCAGAGAGAAACCCGGGAGGTTATGCACCTTCCCGGGTTTCCTTGAATCTTTATTTTTTATGGATTATTTGCCAAAGCCGTCAGTAAAGCCTTTGGCCTTATCTTTGAGGTCACCCGCGGTGTCTTTGACCTGCTCGGTGGTGTCTTTCACTTTGCCCTGGAGATCCTGAGCTTTGCCTTCACCTTGGGCCTTTGAATCCCCTGTGGCTTTACCAGCGGCTTCTTTTGCCTTGCCGGATACTTGGTCTTTCTTGGCGTCTGCTTTATCTTCAATTCCCATTGAATTTCACCTCTCAGGTTCGCGGAAAGTTTCCGTCTATGACGTTACCTGCCGAAACCCTCAAATGTCACGCAATGTCACGCGAATGCAGTGAACTTTCAGGGATTATTCACTCAATGTTTGGATTACCTACGGGTCAGCAAGACTTTATGGTTGAAGCTTGTACCATGAATTCGGTTCAA
>NZ_JAKDKW010000098.1 GCF_030453185.1 Yaniella sp.
GTGCCGCCAGAATGACGACGCCGATTAGCGGCCAAAACCACGGGCTGCGTTTCTTCTCCTGGTCTGAGGTATCGAAGTCGGCTGCGCCGTCTTCGGGCAGTGACTCGGCATTGTAGCCATCAGACTGTGCCGAAAGTGCCGAGCCTTCTGCTGCAGGCATTGCTGCGGTGGTGCTGGACGGTTCGGACGGCTGGATGACTTGCGTTGCATGGGTGTCGGCCATGCCATCAAAGCCTGCCGTGTTGATGACCTGGGTGGCATCCGAATCGAAACTGCCCGAGGTGAGGAACGGGACCATTCCGGGAACGGAGTTGATAGCGGCCTGGGTGTCCTGGCGACGTAGCGCTTCAGCAGCGGCGGCCAGTTTATCGGCGTCGGCCGGGCGGTCTTCGGGTTCTTTGGCCAGCATGGACATGATCAACGCGCGCACCGGTTCCGGAATGGACTCCGGAAGTTCGGGTGGATCATCATTGACCTGTGCCAGGGCGATGGCGATTTGAGATTCACCGGTGAATGGACGGTGTCCGGCCAGACATTCGTAGCCGATAATGCCCAGTGCGTAGATGTCGGAAACACCGGTGGCCTGTTGGCCCGTCGCCTGTTCGGGTGCTAGGTACTGGGCGGTGCCCATCACCTGGCCGGTGGCGGTCAGCGGCACCTGGTCTGCGAGTCGAGCGATACCGAAATCGGTCACCTTGACGCGATTTTTGGCGTCAATGAGTAGGTTGCCGGGTTTCACATCGCGGTGGACGAGGCCCTGGTCGTGGGCAGCGGAGAGTGCGCGTGCAGTCTGCGCCATGATCGATAAGGACCGATCCGGTGACAGCACCTTTTCTCGGTCCAAGATCGCGCTCAGCGGGTCGCCCGGGACCAGTTCCATCACCAGGTAACCGGAGCCTTCCTCCTCGCCGTAGTCGAACACGTTGGCCACGCCGGGGTGGTTCAGCAAGGCGGTGTGTTGGGCTTCTGCACGGAAGCGTCGTAGGAAGTTAGGGTCTCCGGTATATTCTTCTTTGAGAATTTTGATGGCGATAATGCGGCCGAGCACAGTGTCGCGTGCTTTCCACACTTCACCCATGCCGCCGATGGCGATACGATCGGTCAGTTCGTATCGGCCGCCTAGCGTCATTCCCGATATTGGTCTCACTGTTCGACCACCGCCTCCACGATTGTCTTAAGGTTCGTCGCGGTGAGCTGGCTACCCACCGAGTAATCTGTGTTTTCGTATACCAGCGTTACCGCCACTTGGGGGTCGTCTGCCGGCGCAAATCCGGTGATCCAAGAGTTCACTTTGCCCGTCGTACCGATATCTGCGGTACCCGTTTTTGCCGCGATGGGGATCGACGAGCGTGCTGGCATGGCAGTACCCGATTGGACGACATCTTGCATCATCGTCGTCATCTGTCCCGCAGTTTCCTCGCTGATCGCCTCCGAGTATACTTCCGGCTGGGTTTCTTCGAGCAGGTTGAGTTCCGGCCCACGGACCGAATCCACCATTTGTGGCTTCATCACGGTACCGTCATTGGCGATACCCGCGGCGATCATATTCATTTGCAAAGCGGTGGCTTGGACGTCAACTTGTCCAAGTACGGATTGTGCCAGTGTGGCATCGGCGATGTCCTCGGTTGGGAAGTGCGAAGGGTTCACGGACAACGGGATGTTGAGTGAATCGTCATTGAAGCCGAAGCGTTCTGCGACGTCAAGAATTTGGTCCTGGCCCATGTCCATGGCGGCCTGGGAGAACGGGGTGTTACAGGACTGTGCGAAGACCCATGTGAACTCGGCGGAAGGCCGCTGATCACAAATACCACCGCGGAAGTTGGTAATGGAGTTATTGGTTTGCGGCAGCGGCAGCTCGTTGGGGATGTTCACCGAACCGTCGGGCGTGTATTCACCGGACTCGAGCATGGCGATGGCATCGATCAACTTAAACGTGGACCCCGGATACGGACGCTCATACGTGGCCTGATTGTTATAGGGGGAGACGCCAGACTCTACGAGTTCGTCCATGTTCGCCGAGGCCTCGGTGGTCGAGTGCACGGCTAACTTATTGGTGTCGTAGTTGGGACGCGAAGCCATGGCCAAGATCCGGCCGGTATCGGGTTCTGAGATAATTGCCGAGGCCTGCATGCCTTCGGGCAGTGCATCGTAGGCGGCCTGTTGAGCGGCCTCTTCGATCGTCAGTTCAACCGATGCACCTGGGTTTTCCTCACCGGTAACTTGCTGCCGGATTCGTTCAACGAAGAGGTCATCGGAGGTGCCCGAAAGCCATTCATTGAGGCGCTGTTCGAGCCCAGTCTGGCCGTAGTTCAGCGAGTAGAATCCGGTGATCCCGGAGTACATGGCGGGATCGTGGTAGACGCGCTGGTAGTCGAAACTGGTGGAATCGCTGGGCACGGATTCGGCGATGGGATCGCCCTCCACAAGAATGGGGCCGCGAGGGCCGCCAAACTGTTTATACAGTTCGCGGCTGTTGGCTTCGTGGGTGCGCAGGTCGTCGGCGCCGATCACCTGAATGTAGCTGGCGGCACCTAGCAGCACCACAAAAATGGCGACGATGCCGTACCAGGCGTAGCGGATCGATTCGTTCACTCGTGCTCACCTGCCCCGATTGGTTGTCCCGGATCGCCCGCGCCGGCACCAAAGCCCGAAGCGTTCACCATCGGTCCGGCTTGCACGGGGCGGTTGGCGGTGTGGGAAATTAACAAGACTAACCCCATGATCATCCAGTTTGCGAGCAGTGAGGAACCACCAGCCGCCATAAACGGTGTGGTCAAGCCGGTTAATGGGATGACGCGCAGGACACCACCGACGACAACGAAAATCTGGATGGCCATCGCACAGCCAAGCCCGCCGGCCAGCAGCTTGCCGAACGCATCGCGTGCGGAAAGCCCGATGCGCATGATCCGGGTAATCAACAGGAAGAAGACCAACAGGATGGCGGCCAAACCGATGAGGCCGAGTTCTTCGCCGAACGAAGCGATAATCATATCCGAGTTGGCTGCGAACACCATGTCCGGGCGGCCTTCACCCAGTCCAGAACCGAAGAACCCGCCCGAGGCGAGCCCAAAGAGTCCTTGGACGATCTGGTGGGAGCCGTGCTCCGCGTAAATCATGTCCATATCAAAGGCATTGAGCCACCCGTCGATGCGGGCTTGGACGTGTGGGAACAAGCTGGCGGCGATCACCGCGCCGACCGCAGCAGCGCCGAAGCCGAGAATGAGCCACGACAACCGTGAGGTCGCCAGGTAGATCACGGCCATGAACAGTCCAAAGAACAACACGGCCGAGCCGAGGTCGCGCTGGAAAATGAGCACACCCATGGCAACGAGCCAGGCAACAACGAGCGGCCCGAGGTCTTGCATGCGTGGGAAGGTCAGTGGGCCGACTTTCTTACCGGCCAGCAAAATGAGGTCACGATTAGCGCTCAGGTACGAAGCAAAGAAGATGGCCAGCGTCAGTTTGGCCACTTCACCGGGCTGGAAGGAACCGATGCCGAGGTTGACCCAGATGCGGGCACCATAAATTTCCATGCCGATAAACGGTAAGAACGGCAGGATGAGTAGCAACGCTGATGCCAGCAGCCACACGTAGGTGAACCGGCGCATATTGCGGTAATCGCGGATACCCCACACGATCACCATAGCGATAATGAGCGACAGGGCCGTCCACAGCAGTTGGTTATTGGCCGAGGCTTCGCCGGGCGGTACCAGGTCGAGCCGGTGAATCATGGCCAAGCCCAGCCCGTTGAGCGTGAGAGCAAGCGGCAGAATGTATTGGTCAGCAAACGGGGCGCGCAGGCGCAGCACAATGTGGAAGATGATGGCCAGTGCCAACATCACACCCAACTGGATCCAGTAGTGGGCGTCGAGGGTCTGATCCATGCCGAGCCCGGAGAGCATGTAGGCGCCGGAACCAATGGCCACGGACACCACCAGCAGCACCAATTCGGCAATGCGCAGTGGTTTCTTGAGGGACTGATCGGTTTGGGCCATTACTGGTTCCCTCCCATCGCGCCGGCGGTTGCCCCGGCAATCGATGCGGAAGCGGATACGCCGTTTGCAGCGATCGGGATGTCGGTGTCCTCCGGTTGGTCCCCGGGTGAGACCGGTGGGGCCTCAGGAATCAACGCGGTCTCCAAGTCCATCAGGATTTCGTGGGCGTGGTTGAGGTCCTGTGCGGGAAGTCCGGTTTCTACGCGCTGGCGACTGTATCCGGGCAGCCGGGACAGCGGGATTTCAGTCGATTCTTCCAGGGAGGACAATTCCACCGGACCTATTGCCTGGGGGACGCCTCGGTAAATGGCTACGTGATCGGATTCAGAACCGACAAAGTACTGGCCTCGAATCCACAGGAAGCCAACGGCCAACGACGTCGCAAATAAAATCAAAAATACCCCGACCATGGTCAATAGCGGCCAGGAGCGTCGGCCAGTTGGGACCGCGTCTTCTTCCAGCTCGGCCGGTGGGGGCGTGCTGGTTGGTTGCGCGGCATCCGATGCTCCGTGTAGCAGGGCCGCGGCACGTTTTTGTGACGACGAACGGGTGACCACGGGGATCTGGTCGGTATCGGTGGCCAATTCGGCCGCGCCGACTAATAAGTGCGGGCGTGAAGCGAGGTCTGCGCGCAGCAGTGATGCCGAAACGGTTTCACCATTGTGGGCCGCCGTGACTTCGCGAGCCGATTCGGTCAACTCGTCGGTCTTCGGGTCAGCTTCAGCGGTGATCTGTCGTTCGGCGGTCTCGAACACTACAATCGAAACGTTATCCGGTGCGCCGCGATGCAGCGTTTCATCCACCAGATCCCGGGCAATATCGTCGAGTGGTTTATCAGCGCGCAACAACATCTCGATGGTGTAGTCATCAACGACGGCGTTCAATCCATCCGAACACAACAGCCACCGTTCACCGGGTTCAGCAGCAAAAGATGTGACGTCGAGTTCTGGGGAGGCATCCACATCACCCAGGACCCGCATGAGTACGTTTTTGTGCGGATGCGATTCGGCATCGGAGGGACTAATTCGTCCCTCATCGATCAGACGCTGAACGAAAGTGTGATCAACGGAGAGTTGTTCGAAACCATCGTTTTTGAGACGGTAAGCACGGGAATCCCCGATGTGTGCCATATGCACGATGTCGTTATCCACCAGTACAGCGGTACAAGTGGTCCCCATCCCGGCAAGCTTCGGATTATCGTGCACCAGATCATTGAGAATCAGGTTCGCGGATTGGATCTCATCGGGCAGAATCGTAGCCGGATCCGGATGGTTGTTACGGTCCAGGGGTGCGAGGTCGAGTACCACTGAAGCTGAGGCAACATCGCCACCAACATGTCCGCCCATGCCATCGGCGACGATGGCAAGATAGCGGCCGACGTAAGCCGAGTCGTCGTTTTTTGAACGGACTCGTCCGACGTCAGAGCGGGCTGCAAAGTTCAACTCGAGGGCCATGGTTATGCCTTGAGCTCCATAACAGTTTTGCCAATTCGGATTCCCGTACCCGGATCAATTGGCATCGTGCGGGTGAGCTGATCGCCCTGGACAAAGGTTCCGTTTGTTGAGCCCAAATCCTCTAAGAACCACCGGCTGCCCTGCGGGAATAAGCGTGCGTGCCGGCCTGAAGCGTAGTCATCTTCCAGGACCAGTCCGGCATCCTGGGCACGCCCAATGAGTAACGGTTGGCCACCCAAATCAATCGTACGTCCGGTCAGCGGCCCCTCGGTGACCACGAGTTTTGATGCGAGAGCGCGATGTGGCACAGGCGTGGCATCGGCAGCGGTCTCGGATGCTTCAGGATTTTTCTTATCCTTACGACGTGTGAGGCGTGCCGGGCGGGCGATCTGCAGCGATCTGCCTTGAGAACCAATTACAGAGAACACAAAAATCCACAACAGGGCGAGGAGCCCAAAACGCAGCGCTGTAATCGCTATTTCGCTCACGGGCTACCTCCGTGTCTGGGTTGTCGTATCTGGGGCAAGTCGGAACACGATAGTTGTCCGACCGGCGGTAATAATATCACCGTGGTGTAAATCTACAGTGTTTGCCGCCTTTTGCCCGTTCACGTAAAAACCATTGGTAGAACCCATATCAACCGCACTCACACGGTCCCCGGCAACGCTTATTTGTAGATGACGACGCGACATGCCGGGATCAGCCACCGTGATATCGGCATCAGATGACCGGCCGATGACCGCCGCCGACGAATTAATTGCGTACCGGGTGCCTTCAATCTCTACGACCGGGCGCCAATCTGTCTGATCTACCCGCATATTGGGATCAGTCATCTCAAGCGGGGGCTGAACCGCAGGGGAGGACACGTGTTTGTCGGCGGAGTACGAGATGGGCTGACCCGGATCAATATCCTCGGAGCTTTCGGTGCTCGACTCGATCTGCATGTTGCCTTTGACGACGTCTTCATCTGAAATGAACGTCACGCGTACTGGGCCAGATAGCGAATAACCCTGCACCGAGGCATGCCGGATTGCCTCGTCGCACAGCTCTTCGGCCAAAGCGCGGCCCCACTGTTGTACCTGCGTGAAGTCATCTTCAGAAAACGCAATCGTGTACATATTCGGAACCAAAGTGCGGTCCTGCGAAATCGTGACGGCTCGATTGTCCATTTCAGTGCGCATCGCATTGGTCACTTCAACCGGTTTGATCCCTTTTGACCCGCCGGCCGAGAAGATTTTGCGCACGGAACGTTCGAGAATGTTCTCTAAACCATCCAAGATGCCCAACTCGGCACTCCTTTCAACGTGTCATGCAGATAACCGGTAAAGACTCAACAGTAGTTCTGCACCGAATATTTGTCACATGTAGTTACATTTTCGCACATCAGTCACAGCATTACATGAAGCCTAAAGTCGGCGCCAGAAATTTTCATAAACTTGATGGCTGATTAGCGTTCGAAGGTTGTTTGTGTTTATACTATAGATCGTGCTTAGCGCAGATGCACTGAAGCACAAGTCACTCGCGCGAGTGGCGGAATTGGTAGACGCGCTGGCTTCAGGTGCCAGTGTCTTCACGGACGTGGGGGTTCAAGTCCCCCCTCGCGCACAGATAGAAAAA
>NZ_JAKDKW010000099.1 GCF_030453185.1 Yaniella sp.
TCTCGGTGGATCACGCCCGACTGGGTTTCGGAGCTTCGGCGCATGTCATTCTCAAACTGCGCCAACATAACTGGCGTGCTTTACGACAGAAACTCTTGGATATCCCCGAAATCTGGCATGTGACTCTCACGGGTGGGCCGATGGACGTCATCCTGCTGGTGCGTGCTCGTGATAATGCGGATCTGCGCCGCGTGGTATTTGATGAGATTCAACCGCTGGACGGTGTGGTGGATACCCAAACCGTCATGATTTTCGAAGAACGGACTTCGGACAGTGCGCTGCACTAACATCCCAATGCTGATTTCATGACGATGGCGGTCAGCTGTTATCGCCGACCGCCATCGCTATGAGTTCGAGCCTTGGCTATTTTTTGATAGTCATCAGCCGTTTGTTGACGAACTCGTCCATGCCTACGGGGCCGAGTTCACGACCGTATCCGGAGCGTTTCACCCCACCGAAAGTTACTTCGGCTGATTCTTCTGGGGAAGAGTTCGCACCAACCATGCCGGCCTCGAGTTGCTCCGCAAATTTCTCGGCGCGCTCTTGTTCAACCGCGAAGACTGCAGAGCCCAAGCCGTACTGTGTATCGTTGGCTAACTCTAAGGCCTGCTCATCGGTTTCCACGCGGAATATATTGACTACGGGGCCAAAGAATTCTTCGTAGTATACGTCAGATCCTTGTGGAATGTCGGTCACGACGGTCGGCTGAACATAGAATCCGGGAAGATCTTCGCGGCGTCCTCCCACATGGATGGTGGCACCGGCTTGCCGTGCCTGGTCGAGCTGTGACATCAGGGTGTCAGCGGCCTTTTCGGAAGAGAGCGGAGAATAGGTGTTCTTTTCACCCGCTGTTGGATCTCCGGGTTGCAACGCCGATGCAAGTGTCGTCATTTCTGCGACGAACTCATCGTAAATATCGGCCATGACAATGATTCGTTTATTCGAGTTGCAAGCTTGGCCGGTATTTTCCATCCGGGTGGCAAAGGCCTGACGTGCAGCAGCTTGAATGTTGTCTGTGGACAACACGACATATGGATCAGAACCACCGAGCTCGAGAACCGCCTTCTTGAGGTTCTTGCCAGCCTGTTCGGCGATAGCAGCTCCAGCCCGTTCTGACCCGGTCAATGACACACCTTGCATGACGGGGTGAGCAATGAACTGTGAAATTTGCTCGTGGTTTGCAAAAACGTTCTGGTAGACACCTCCAGGAATACCCGCTTCGTCCATCATCCGCTGCATCGCAAGCGCGGATTCTGGACAAGATTCCGCATGCTTGAGAACAATGGTGTTGCCCAGCACGAGGTTCGGTGAAGCGAATCGTGCGATCTGATAATAAGGGAAATTCCACGGCATGATTCCCAGCACGGGGCCGACAGGTCGGCGTTGAATATACGAGACGACGTCATCATCTTCGCTGACCTTTTCGTCAGCCGCTAGCTTTGGGCCATTCTTTGCGTAGTAGCGGAAGATTTCAGCCGAGAATTCAGTTTCCTCACGTGCCTCAGCAATGGGTTTGCCCATTTCCTTGGTCATGATCGCAGCGAGCTCATCTACGTTCTCTTCGAAGAGTTGTGCGAGACGTTCCACTTTCGCGGCACGCTCTTCGATGCTGAGCTGTCGCCAGGCAGCGAATGCTTTCTTAGAGTCCTGAACGATTCTCTCGACCTCGTGGTCGGAAATGCCTGGGTATTCTTTCAGCACTTCGGCCGTTGCAGGGTCGATCGTTTTGTATGAAAGAGAAGTAGTCATGATGTTTTCCTTCTTTCCTAGTCTCATCGCAGTCATCACATTTCGTGAGTAGCGTCCCACATTTTGAGCGTAGTTTGCAGCACCACAAGATTGGTGCCGTCGGTAGACCATGCTTGAGACAATGCCTCATGCAAGCCTGCTGCGTCGGTTGTCACGGCTGGTATGCCGAACGACTCGGATAATGCGACAAAGTCGGGGCGAGCAAGTTCAGTTGCAGTCGCCTGGCCGAAGGCGCCATGCATATATTCACGCAGAATTCCGTACCCACCGTCATCAATAATGAGCCAGGTGACCGGTACATTGTGCTGTTTTGCTGCCGCAAGTTCGGCGATCGAGTACATGGCGGAACCGTCTCCAGAAACTGCAAGTACTCGCTCACCTTGGCCAATGGCTCCGCCAAAAGCGCTTGGGAATCCATAACCGATGCCGCCTGCACCTTGGCCCGAATGCATTGCTCCAGAACGGGCGTCCCAAACATTCCAAGCCCAGTAGCCGGCAATAGTCATGTCCCAGTACGTGACAGCATCATCCGGAATAGCAGAGCGTATGGCATTCATGATGCTAATTTCGTGCGTGAGATCTTGTTTAGCCAAGCGTTGATCAATGTTTCGTTGAACATCACGGGCCAAATCGCCTGAGGTTTTCCCGTGCCACGTACTGGTCGCAAGATCACCCTGGCGCTGAACTGCGGAGGTGATCTCAGCAAGTGCGATGCTGGCATCTGAACGGATACCGAGACCGGAATAATTGGATTCTAAAACCCTCACGTGCGCATCGATCTGGATCAGTTGTCCACGCGGTTCCATGGTGAAATAATTGGAACTGACTTCTCCTAATGACGTCCCGACAGCTAATAAGACATCGGCATTTTCCAATACTTCTGTGACGTAGCGGTCTTCGATCCAGCCACCCAGGGAGAGCGGATGCTCATATGGGAAGGCAGTGTTGCCACCGGGGGTGCAGACCACTGGTGCATCGACGAGCTCGGCAAGCTGTTGCAGATGATTCTGTGCTGCTCCATCGGAACGACGCACGCCACCTCCGGCAATAATTGCCGGACGCTTCGCAGATGCAAGGAGTTCTGCAGCGCGTTGTATCGAGCCAGCATGCGGCTCGACTAATGGAACTTTGACGTTGATAGCCCCTGGGGCCGGAATCGAAGTTTCGTTGAGCAGGACGTCCTGCGGGATCTCGACCCATACCGGCCCCTGTGGCGCGGTGAGCGCTGTCTGCCAGGCATCTTCGAGTGCATAGGGAATCGAAGACGCCTTGTGTATCGTTTCCTGAGATTTTGTCACGTTACGAGCCGATGCTTTCTGATCATCGAGCTGATGCAGCATCCCCTTGCGGCGGCCACCTAAGCCTGCCTCGGGGATCTGTGACGAAATCACCAGCATCGGTACACCAGAAGCATAGGCTTCCTGCACTCCAGCAAGCGCGGTCAAGGCGCCGGGACCGGTCGATACGAAAAGTATCCCGGGTTGGTGGGTGGCGCGAGCGTAGCCATCGGCTGCAAAGGCCGAGTTATTCTCCACACGCGAGGAAATGAACTGCAGTTGGCTCCGTGTTAGTGCGTCAAAAAGTCCTAGTGCATGTTGACCAGGGATACCAAAAACCGTGGTAGCTCCTAGTGCGGACAACGTCTCGACCACAAGGTCGCCGCCGTTTCTCATACTTTCCTCCAGACCAGTGTTTTCGGGTGGTTGTTAGGCGTTGGCACGCAGGTCTGCCATCAGCGTGAGCAAGTCGTAGCATGCGTGGGCGGCTGCAATACCAGTGAGCTCGGCGTGGTCGTACCCGGGCAGCACTTCTACGACATCGGCGCCGACAAGGTTCAGACCACGTAGCCCGCGGAGAATTTCCAAGAGTTCACGGCTGGTCATGCCACCTGCCTCAGGCGTTCCGGTGCCCGGTGCATGTGCCGGATCGAGTACATCGATATCGAGGGAGATATAGAGCGGGCGGTCACCGATGCGCTCGCGCAACATGGAGATGACTTCGGCGACGCCTTTATGGAAGATGTCTGCGCTGGACACGATTCCGAAGCCGAATGCCTTATCGTCTTCGAGGTCTTTTCTGCCATATAGCGGACCGCGGGTGCCCACATGGCATAGGGCCGATGAGTCGATGATGCCTTCTTCAGCAGCACGGCGAAATGGTGTGCCGTGGGTGTAGTCGGCTCCGAAATAGGTGTCCCAAGTATCTAGGTGAGCGTCAAAGTGCAAGAGTGCAACGGGTTCGCCTGCACGTTTTGCGGCTGCACGTAGCAATGGCAGAGCAATGGTGTGGTCGCCCCCGATCGTGAGGATCGAGGCACCATCTTCAGTGAGGGTGAGCGCGTCTTCTTCAACAGAGGCGATTGCTTCTTCGATGTTGAAGGGGTTCAGTGCCATGTCGCCTGCATCAGCAATCTGAACCTGGGCGAACGGTGAAGTATCCGTAGCAGGGTTGTACGGGCGAAGCAGGCGGGAGGACTGTCGTACGTGCGCCGGACCGAATCGAGCACCAGGGCGATAAGAAACGCCTGAGTCAAAAGGTGCGCCGATGATTTTGATATCAGCGGAGCGGTTTTCTGTCTGGAGATCGCGCAAGCGGGGGAGTAGTGCGAAGGTCGATTCACCGCTGTAGCGGGGAACTTGGGCGGAGTTTACCGGGCCGATATTTCCGTTATCTACAACACGAGGTGATTCAAGCATGGTGGTTGTCCTTCCTGGAACGTTTTCATGTGGTGGTTTGGGTACCCCCGGTGAGAATCCACAACACCTTTGCTGTGTCTTCAGTCGGGTTGTACCAAGTATGAGGTTCTGACCCAGGCAGCGTCACGGTGTCTCCTTGCTTCATGCGAAATTCGGCGTCGGAAGTGACTAAAACAAATTCGCCTTCAAGTATGTGCAAGGATTCCGCAATGCAATCCATGGTGTATAGCTCTTCTTCGCCGCGGCCACCGCCCTCAACGACAGCGTGGATGATCTGTACGTTGCGCTGACCGGGTGGAGTCAGGAGTTTTTCTGTTATGCCATCGCCTCCCAGGCTGACTGCCGGGGCGTCTTCGAGCACAACCATTTCCGTTTCCGGCACTTCCAACATTTGGCCGGGAGGTACGCCAAGTACCTGACAAATTGCGACCAAGCTGGCAACCGAGGGACTGGTGAGATCTCGCTCAACACGGGAGAGGAACCCTTTAGACAATCCTGTGAAGCTGGCTACCTGATCGATAGTGAGTCTGTTTTGCTCACGAACAGCTCGTAATCTGCGACCGAGTGCTGTGGGTGTTCGCATCGGTTCGATTGGTAGTGATTTCACGCTGCCCTTTCGCATTGCAAGAGTGGTTGTAAATTTATCGTGGCATCTTTATGCTCCGCAGATTCGAGTATTCAAGTATGAGTCCAGACGCCCCTGTGTCAGGTGGCTCACAATAAACCATAGACAAATGTTGCCTAATAGACAACTTAAGTTTATTCTAGGTGCACAGTATGTGATCTGCGATACTCGCCATAGTGACGAGCGGCAGGCGCATAAAGCATTTGTCAGCTAACTAAGGACAGCAATATGGAGTGGCTCAACCCCGCAATCATCATTGTTTATCTCATTGCCATGGTCATGTTTGGTTTTTGGGGTAAGAGACGCACGAAAGATGTATCGGACTACCTAGTTGCAGGCCGGCGTCTCGGGCCGGTGTTCTACACTGCGACCCTGGTGACCGTAGTTCTAGGCGGCGCCTCAGCCGTTGGCGGTGTCGGTCTTGGCTACGAACATGGCATCTCTGGGATGTGGATGGTCGGTGCAATTGGTATAGGCATCATCATCTTGAGCTTGGCCTTTGCGCCGCTGCTGCAGAAACTCAAGATTTATACAGTAGTGCAGATGCTCACCCTCCGCTATGGACACGAATCCACCCAGGGCGCCTCATTGGTTATGTTGGCCTACACCATGATGATTTGCGCGACTTCAACCGGAGCATACGCCTCAATCTTCGTGGTGCTCTTTGACTGGGACCGTTGGTTATCAGTGTTGGTTGGCGGCTCAGTTGTTCTGATTTACTCTGTCATCGGTGGGATGTTTTCTATTACCCTTGCTGATGTTGTTCAATTCGTCGTTATGACCGTCGGCCTGTTCTTTCTCATGTTGCCCTATGGTTTGAACGAAGCAGGCGGCTGGAGCGGCATGCAAGAACGCCTGGATACTGAATTCTTCAGTATTGACGGCATCGGCTTGCAATCAATCATCACGTACTTCGTGGTCTATACCCTGGGTATCTTGATCGGCCAAGACATCTGGCAGCGAGTATTCACAGGAAGAACTCCAGGCATTACTCGGTGGGGCGGCTTTACCGCCGGTATCTACATCCTCGCCTTTGGTATTGCCGGTGCTATCGTCGGCATGACGGTCGCCTCGATGGATTCTGGCATTGAAAACCGTGACGACGTCTTCTCGATTGTCGCTATCGATATCTTGCCCTATGGCCTGGGCGGAATCGCGATGGCCGGTGGCATTGCAGCCATGATGTCCACGGCTTCAGGTGGTCTGATCGCTAGTGCAACAGTTGCTCGAACCGATGTGATGCCGCTGCTCAGGAGCTTTGCTTCCAGAAAGCGTCCGGGCCAATTGAGCGGCCGAGAGGCTGCCCAGATGGCGCGCGAAAATGTGGAGCGATCCGATGATCACGAAGCAGATGTGAAATCGAACCGTCGATGGGTGTTCGGTTTAGGCGTTGCCGTCATGGCGCTCGCACTAGTCGTTCCGGACGTCGTTGCAGCACTCACCATTGCGTATGCCATTCTTGTAGGCGGCCTGCTGGTGCCGATTATCGGAGCTATGACATGGCGTCGAGGAACCGGTATCGGCGCTGCCTGGTCAATGCTGGCTGGCACCGTGGTCACTTTGGGAACCATGATTTACTTGGAAATCACCGCAGAGAACGCCCTGGACGGCGTGTTCGCCAATGAACCGATCTACTTTGGGCTTTTGGCCTCGATAATCGTCTTTATCGTGGGTTCGCTACTGAGCAAGCCAACTCCTGAAGATGTATGGCAAGCCTGGAAGCATCGTTCGAGGCACGGCATTGATGAATCGAATGAAATACCAGCTGTTGTGGAGAGTTCTCAGTAAATCTTCGTCATCTATCTTGTTACCCCGGAGAGTCACTACACATGTGGCTCTTCGGGGTTATCTCGTCCAAGGAGCGAGAAAGGTGGCAACGATTCTGCCGGATCGATTTTTATGAGGGCTGGGAATGTCGCTCTCCGGTCAGCATGCTGAGTAATAAAACGTTGGTTTCTGCTGCAT
>NZ_JAKDKW010000100.1 GCF_030453185.1 Yaniella sp.
GATTACTCTCGGTGGTATGTTTTTTGCTGGTTTCGCGTGGATGATCCGGCGTATGGATGAGAAGTTCGCCAAGGTGGATGAGCAATTCGCTCAGGCTGAGGTCAGTATCAATGCTCGATTTGAGAAGGTCGATGAGCGCTTCGACAGGGTGGATCAAAAGTTCGACAGAATTGATGAACGGATTAACGGGGTACAGACGGAACTGACCGAGGTGAAGGTTGCGGTGGCACGTCTGGAAGGCCCTCGTCCACGACTCATCATTCCCCACTGAGGTCGCTTTTTAGTCACCCGATGGCTTGTTTTCCTGTATCGAAGGATCACCAGCGCCGGTGCTTCGTCACTCGGCCGAGTCAGTGATACTATCCACGGAGTCTTCTGCATGCCCGGGCAGTTTCTTCTGTTTCCGGGCGTATGCGCGTGCCGCCCGAACTCGGTCTCCGCAACGAGTCGAACACCAACGACGCCGAGCATGCGTGCGCACATAAAAACGACAGCCTGTTGCCACCAGAAGAGGTTGAAAATTACCCGGCTACACTCAATGAGAGCCAAATCCTCGATGTCTATACGCAGCGCTTCGTAAATGGAAGTGGTGCCGACGTTGCCGCGGCGCTGGACCGACTCTATGAGCAAACCCAGGTGGATGAAATCATGTTGGTGACCATGGGTTCATCCCGTGCGGTGCACGTGCGGACCCTTGAGCTGATCGCACAGCACTATCAGGCCGGTGTTCCAGTAACGAGCTAGTCGTTGCGAGGTTCGTGGCTGGCCTTGCCCCTGCCCGACGACGCCGTCAGCGCACCTCGCATATGAAAGTAATCGTTTACTCATGATGTAGGAAAAATCGCATATTATAGGGCTCGGGCACATCATATTACTTGAAGCCCGTAGTGTTCTCATGCCGTTGGTGCCACTTCTGTGTAGTTTTCAAGTATGCAAACTAGCTGATTGTCATGTTGTGGCGTATTCACTCATGTGGGTAAGACTATACTCGCGAGGTTTGTTGAGCTAATATAATAGATAAGCATGCTTACCTATAGCTCGAGGAGCCATCATGATTGAAGCCTGGATGTCCGCTGACGATATCGCTGAACACCTTGGAGTCACGAAGCACACCATTTATGGTTGGATTAATGACCGCTCCATGCCGGCTCATAAGATTGGCCGCCTCTGGAAATTCAAGGCCTCTGAAGTGGATGAGTGGGTGCGTACCGGTGGCGCAGCCACCACCGACGAGCTTGAAAAAGACTAAGTTCTGAACACAAAAAAAATCCCGGCCTGGAGAGCTTTTGAACTCCAGGCCGGGATTTTTTATGCGTATTATTCAGCGCTGGTTAGCGGCTGTGGCGTGGGATTTGTCCACGGATCCTCAACCGGCTGCGACAGACGCCAGACGGCGTAAGCTGCACCGGCAGCGGCAACGGTAATGCCAACGACAAGCAGTCCGCGACCGGACTTCTTGTTTTTCTTGGACTGTTTTTTCAGCTGCTTCTCGGCATCCTTGGCCCAGTTCGCCGCAGCTTTCTGCAGGCGACGAGCGGACTTCTTGTTGCCGGTAACCCGTGTGATCGAGTTGTTGACGAAGTCAGGCAGGTCGGCTGCTTTGATTGCCTTCGCACTACCGGCAGCGACAGGAGCCAACTGACCTGCAGCGGTGGGCAGGTAATCGTCTTGAACTTTGTGCTGGAAGTTGTTCGCGGCATCGCCGACTTTATGTGCGGCTTCCGAAATTTTCTTGGACGCAGCGTCAACGACTGGAGCGGCGCGATCGGCGGAATCCTGCCAAACGTCTTCTGCCCAGTGCCGAACGTGCTCTGCAGCATCAGAGACTGTGTCTGTCAGCGTTGGTGTTTTGGACTTGGAGCGTCCGAGCATATGTACCTCCAGAGTAGGGAATGACTACATTCTAGAGTACGCTGCCCAGCGATGTCTCGCCATGATTTGAGCCCCACGCGTTGGAACTCTTTAGGCCACGGGCGAATGAATCCTGACTCGCACTGACTCAAGACTGTGCGATCGACACGGATGATGGAAGAATAACCCTCATGAGTATCGCTACACATAAAGCAGTTATCAAAACCAACCGCGGCGACGTCGTCGTCGAACTCTTCGGCAACCACGCCCCTAAAACCGTCAACAACTTTGTTGGCCTGGCAACCGGAACTCAGGAATGGACTGATCCAGCGTCCGGTGAAAAGAAGAACGGTGTCGCTATGTACGACGGCACCATTTTCCACCGCATCATCGCTGACTTCATGATCCAGGGTGGCGACCCACTGGGTCGCGGTATTGGCGGACCAGGCTACGAGTTCGAAGACGAATTCCACCCGGAACTCGACTTCAATGAACCATATAAGCTCGCGATGGCCAATGCCGGCCCGGGCACCAACGGCTCACAGTTCTTCATCACCTCGGTGCCAACTCCGTGGCTACAGAACCGTCACACCATCTTCGGTGAAGTCTTCGACGCTGACTCCCGCAAGATTGTTGACGAGCTCAACACCGTGCCAACCGGCCCGCAGGATAAGCCGGTCAACGACGTCGTCGTCGAGACCATCGAAATTACCGAACTCTAAGGAACTACCTCACACAATGTCATCCGGTCCATCATTTGGTGCCTATCAAGATCCTTCGGCAGAACAGCCGGTGTGTCCTCGGCACCCGGACCGGGTGACATATGTGCGTTGTCAACGCTGCAACCGCCCGGTATGCGGTGAGTGCCAGCGGCCATCCCAGGTCGGCGTGCTCTGCGTTGACTGTGTGCGTGAACATCAACGTGCACTGCCCCGTGAGCAACGGGCTCCCAAATTTACTGACCGCCACGGGCGGGCCGTTCCCCTGGCCACCTATATTATTATTGGCCTCACCACGCTAGTGTATGGATTGCAGTGGGTCGGCCAGCTGATTCCGGGCTTCCCAGACGTCTATAACCTCTTCCTGTATTCCCCGCTGCACACTTCGCAAGCGGCACTGGAACTCCACGAATTCGTGCCTTGGCTCGACTTTGAACCCTGGCGCATGCTGACGTCCGCCCTCGTGCATTCGATGGGCTCACCGATCCACCTCGTGCTGAACATGGCAGTGTTGTGGATGATCGGCCGCCAGATCGAACAATTCCTCGGCGCCGCGAAATTTGTGGCCATCTATGTACTGTCCGCCTTCGGTGGCGCAGTGGCGGTGCTCTTTTTGGCCGCACCTGAGTCGGCTGTTGTGGGAGCATCCGGAGCGGTCTACGGACTCTTTGCGGCCCTGTGGATGATCGGACGACGCATGGGTGCCGATACCCGCGGCATCACCATTCTGATCGTCATCAACTTTGCCTTCTCATTTCTGGGTGCCGGCATTTCGTGGCAGGGCCACCTCGGTGGTTTCTTGACAGGGCTGGGTGCTTCGGTACCGGCGCTGATAGCCGACCGGAAGCAGAGAGACAGGGCTACCACTCCAGAAACGCGCAAAAGCCTGAATCGCAGAACGTGGGGCGGGCTGGTCATCGTCGCGATAGTGCTCGTTGCACTGACCGTGGTTGGCGCATTGCTGATTGATACAGAGTCGCTGCTAGCGCGATAAACCGTGGTGACCTGTGGGCGAAGAAGCTCAGCTAGTAATTCACAATCTTACCCACAGGTAATCCACATAGTTGTCCACAGTTTTTGTGGATAACTCTGGAAATCGTCGCTGCCCCGCGGGTTATCCCCAGAGTTCTCCACAGGTTCATCCACAATGTGGAGAATTACATGTGTGTAACTCTCATTTTCTGTGGGTAGGTTGTGGGAAACTTACCGCCAGCGCGTCATCATAATGAATCCGACCATCGCTAAGCCGAATCCGGCAATAATGTTCCAGCCGCCAATTCCTGGAATAGGCAACTGACCGCCCGGAGCAAGGTAGAACACCATAATCCACAGCAGGCCAACGATCAGCAGCCCGAACATGACGGCCTTGTACCAGGTTGGAAGTGGGGCGGGCTGGTCGTCAGCCGCCATGATCTCCGCGTCCAGTTCCGAGATTTCGGTGTTCTTGTTGCGGCGCTTCTTCGATGATGCCAATGCGTGTCCTGTTCAACATAGGTGCGTATACTACTGACAGTATTCTACGTGCACTGATTGGGTGCCGCAGCGTATCTTGAGATCAAGGATCCAACATGTCACATACCGGTTCCCGGCTGCCAACGCGGAGGCGGCGCCGCGCAACCGAGAAGCGCCGTCCTCCCCGCCCGACTTTTCTCGGCGTGACCGGCGAACTACTCATCACTGCCGGGCTGTTTGTGCTGCTGTTCGTGGTGTGGGAGCTGTACTGGACTAATCTAGGAGCCAACCGTGAGGCGCAGGCTCACCGGGACGCCATGGCTGATACCTTCGAAGCTCAGCACGAAGCCGGTTTTGACGGTTCGGGCCCCGACCCCTCGGTGCCCGACGAGGTGACCACCGGCGACCCGTGGGGCATGCTCTACGTCCCACGATTTGGGCCGGATTATTCGGTGCCCGTCCTCGATGGGACCGGGGACGAAATCGATTCGGCGGTACTGGGCCGCTATGAGTCCTCGCCGCGACCGGGAGAAGACGGCAACTTGGCCTTAGCTGGTCACCGCCAAACCTACGGTGCCGTGCTGTGGGACATGGATCAGCTACAAGACGGTGATCGCATGTATCTCCAAACCGCCAACGGCTGGTGGGTATATGAAACCCGCCAGGTACACATTGTGCAGCCAACCGACGTGGAAGTACTCGCGCCGAAGCCCATGGATCCGACCGCGACTGAGCCCGAGGGGCAGTGGCTTACCCTCACCACGTGTCACCCGCCCTACACCGTGCTGGAGCGCATGATCACCCATGCTGAACTTGTAGAATTTGTGCCGCTCGGTGATGGCGCACCGGACGAAATCGCTGGCGCTGTACCTGACCAGCTCTTCGAGGAGGCATAATGTACGCTTGGCTCTTCCATCTGCTGCCCGGGCCCACCTGGTTCCGCTGGATTCTGACACTCGTTGGGCTGGCCGCCGTGGTGTTCGTGCTCATGGAATACGTGTATCCATGGGTCGCCGAATTCGGTTTCTTCTCCGATGCGACTATGGACGTCGACTAGTTCAGATTTGAAGGAATGTATTTGTTGTGCGGCTGGTTGTCACAGATATGACCAATTTTGCGCCCACCCCAAATCCATCCAACCACCACGCCGCCTCACTGGATGAAGGTGTCGTGGAATTCGGACTCCATACCTTCGGGGACCTTACCCAGGATGTCGAGGGCACCCGCGTGCTGTCCTACCCTGAAGTGTTACGCAATGTCGTAGCCGAAGGTGTCCTGGCAGATGAGGTCGGCATTGATGTCATCGGCATCGGTGAGCATCATCGACCCGACTACGCCATCTCAGCGCCCGACGTCGTCCTAACCGGCATCGGCGCCCGAACTGAGCGCATCAAACTGATCTCCGCTGTCACCGTGTTGTCCTCCGATGACCCGGTGCGCGTGCATCAGCGCTTCGCCACACTCGATGGCATTGCATCGGGCCGCGCCGAAGTGTCCCTGGGCCGCGGCAGCTTTATCGAATCATTTCCGCTGTTCGGTTACGACCTGGCCGACTACGAGATCCTGTTCGAAGAAAAACTTGAACTCTTCGACCACATCCGCCGCGAAGAACCCGTGACCTGGTCCGGTACTCAGCGTGCTGCACTCGAAGATTATTCGATTTTCCCAAAAACGGCGCACGAACACGGACTCCCCACCTGGGTTGCCGTTGGGGGTTCGCCAAACTCAGCTATCCGGGCCGCCAAGTACGGCATGGGATTGGAACTGGCCATTATTGGCGGGGCCGCCCAGCGCTTCGCACCGTTTGCAGAGCTGTACCGTAAACACATTGAAGCCAATGGTTTCGACCCGCGCCGGATTGCCGTGCACTCCCACGGTTTCGTGGCAAACACCGATGAGGAAGCGATGGAACGGTACTACCCGTACTGGCACCACGCAATGTCCAACATGGCGCGTGAACGCGGCTGGCCACAGCCTTCACCCGATCAGTTCGCTCAGGAAATTCGCCACGGTGCACTGCACTTGGGCTCGCCCGAAACGGTAGCTCGCAAAATTGCCGACAGCATTCGTGCGATCGGTGCCACCCGGTTTGGCATGAAGTACGGTAACGGTCGGCTACCGCACGAGTTCATGATGGAATCGATCGAGCTTTACGGCACGAAGGTCAAACCGATGGTGCTAGATATGCTCGCGGATTCCTAATCAGTTAGCTTTCGTCTTCTGACGGTTCGTCGCTGGACTCATCTTCTGAAGGGTCATCGCTAGATTCTTCCTCGGATGGCGATTCGCTTTCGCTTGGTGAGTCACTCTCGCTCGGCGATTCGCTCTCGCTGGGGTCGCCAGAGGGCTCTTCTTCCTCACGTGCGACGTCAAGACTGATCAGCTGTCCCTGTGATGCGGTTTCACCAGGCTCAACGTCCTGGTCGACAACTTGACCTGCTGTCATGCTGCCATCATTGGTCACAAGATTAATGTCAACGCTGAGTCCAAGTGCATCGGCTGTTAATGTGTTTTCAGCTTCCTGCTGTGTCATGCCCACGACATTGGGAACTTCAACCTCGCCCGATGACATTTTCAAAGCAACGGTCGAACCATAGGCAACCGTTGAGCCCAGTGCGGGGTTGGTGTCCACGAGCCGGTCTCGCGGGATGGTGGGGGAGTTGACGTAAGAAACGTCCGAAACAGTCAGCCCCAGTTCTTCCAAGGTGTCACGCACGGTCGCTTCCGAAGCGCCTTGCAAGGAGTCGGGGATGTCGACTTGATCGGGCCCCAGCGAAATGTTGAGCGTGACCTCGTCGTAGCGCTGCATGGTCGTCTCGGATGCCGGATCGGTACCGATCGCCCGGTCACGGTCGACGTCGTCATTGTGTTCGTATTCTAAAATTGGCCGCAGCCCAGCGGTGGTTAACGCGTTTTGTGCGTCGGTTTCGGGCATACCAGATACGTCGGGAACTTGTACCTGGTTTTCTTCGATGCGCTGCTGTTCGGCCTCATTCCAGAACCACCAGCC
>NZ_JAKDKW010000035.1 GCF_030453185.1 Yaniella sp.
TAGTGCTGTTCGATACCGTGCAGTGTCATGTGCAACCGTCGAACCTGCTCGGCGAGTTCAGTATCCGGACCGGCCGTTTGGACGCCTGGGGCGACGGCGTTGATCGGTAGCGAAGCAACTGGACCCGCCGGAACGCCCCACTGTTGGTGCCACGCAGCCAGTTGTTCATTACTGGTGGCGTACACGATTCGACCAAGCCCAACCAAAGCGTGGGCTGCCGAACACATCGGGCAGTGCTCCCCGGAAGTGTAGACGACGGCGCTGCCGCGTTGTTGCTCTGTGAGGTGTTCTGCCGCCCAACGGGCAATCTCAAACTCCGGGTGTCGCGTGTGATCCCCGCCGGAGATCCGATTTCGATCAGTGAAGAGTACTTCGCTCTCGGCACTCACCAGTACCGAACCAAACGGTTCATCGCCGTCGTCCAGAGCCTCTCTGGCCAGTTCTACGCATTGCTGCAGATAGTTGCGATCCTGTTGTGTCAGTTCGAAAAAATTCTCCATGTCTCTATGGAAACACGAATCCGGGCGAACGGAAATGCTCTAGGCATGGATTCTTTGTCCTGCTCAACGCTAGACGTGCCCGTGTGGTTGTAGAGAGGATGGAGACAGAAGAACACGCTTTGAACCGTGGTCTCAACTCAAGGAGGACCCATGTCTGCCACTTCTTCAACCACCGCAGAACAAGAATTCGATCTGATTGTGCTTGGCGCCGGGCCGATCGGTGAAACATTAGCGCTCGCAGTCGCAAAACAAGGACTCAAACCTGCCATAGTAGAACACGACCTCGTCGGAGGAGACTGCGCCTATTACGCATGTAAGCCATCCAAAGCGCTGCTGCGTCCGATAGAAGTTGCAGCCACCACCCAGCATCTTCGCGGGGTAGAAAACTCCCATGTGGGGGCCGATGACTTGCTGACGCGTCGCGACGAGCAAGTCTCCAACTACGACGACTCGGGCCAAAAAAAGTCGCTGGAATCAGCCGGTGTGACCGTCGTGCGCGGACATGGGCAACTCAACGGGGAGCGCACCGTAGAAGTGCATGGTAATGATGGCACAACACAGACTTTGCGGACAACCCGTGCGGTCGTGGTCACCACGGGGACCACCGCGAACATCCCACCGGTCTTCGAAGGTATCCCGGTGTGGAACTCGCAAGATGCCACATCGGTGCAAGACGTGCCGGCCCGCCTCGTCATCATTGGTGCGGGAGCGGTAGCGTGTGAAGCCGCCACCTGGATGAATGCCCTAGGTTCGAACGTCACCATGCTGGTGCGCGAAGGCTCACTGATGAGCGGTACCGAACCGTTCGTCTCCGATATTCTGACCGACCAATTCAGTGACGCCGGCATTGACGTCCGCTTTTTCACCGAGGCAACACAGGTTCAACGTCCCGATGGTATGGACCCGGGTCTTGGCAAAGTCAAAGGCGGCACCGTTTCGATTCGAACCTCTGAGGGCGAGACGCTTGAGGCTGAAGAGTTGCTGCTGGCCACCGGGCGCCGTCCCGCACTGGAATCGATCAATCTCGACTCGATAGGTCTTAGCGCCGACGACGTGTTGCAGCAGCGCATACCTGACTGGTTGCATGCGCTGGGTGATGCAGGCGGAAAACACCAGTTGACGCACATGGGCAAGTACCAGGCCAAGCAATTTGCTGCAGCGTTCCTTGACCAGCAGGTGCATGAGCTTGCGATTGAAACACCGACACCGCAGGTAGTCTTTACCGATCCTCAGGTTGCCTCGGTGGGGCTGACCGAAGAAGCCGCCAACGATGCCGGCTACGACGTGGTCACTGGTGAAGTTGATTTCGCTGACGTTGTGGGAGCCGGGTTACTGCGGGACGACGTCGTCGGTAAAGGCAAGGTCGTGGTCGATAAAGCTACCGGTTGTCTACTCGGTGCCACTCTGATGGGACCAGAGACCGGGGAGATGCTCCATGCTGCAACGATTGCGATTACCGGACAGGTATCGGTGTCGACCCTGCAGCACGCAGTACCGGTTTTCCCGACCGCATCTGAGGTCTGGGTTGGCCTGCTTGATCAGGTCATCCAGTAGTACATGACAGGCAATATACCAATGAACCTATCTTTCGTACCGTTAGACCAGAGATACCGATACATGCTGCTGGGCACGAGACGTCGCGGCTTCGGATATTTGGCCATACTGTAGTGATGACAAACCTTCCAGCTTCAAGCACACGTGACAGGGCCAAGTCGTATGCCGCATGAACCCAGGCCGTCGATGCCGCTTACTGCAAAGGTTGCAACCAGCAACCATCTGACCTGGAATATGTGGCTTTGGCTGGTTTGGCTACTGCCTGCGGTCCTGATCGCTATCAAAATGTTCGCACCCGGGGGGCAGGAGAAACTGTTTCTCATGCTCCTGTCGCCGATAATTATTCTGTTGGCCGGGCTGTTGGGTTGGTTGCCACGATTCGTGCTGAAAAAACGGGGGTTCGGGTATTCGCCCAGCGGTGTGAGCGCCGCCTTCGCTGTCCACTGGTGGGCGTTTAGTCTGTGTGTCCTTGGTATCGACGGGGCAGATCATATGGGGCCGATCCCCTCGCCCCTCAGTCTGGCGATGCCATTTCTGGGTGACGAAATAGGCAGTGACGTCGTGCGGCTCAGTATGGCGGTGACCGGACTCAGTTACGCAGCTCTGGTCGTGCTTGCTATCTTCACCCCGGTCAAAACGCAGCAGCGCCGTGCTTCGTGGACTGCGTGGGTCGCGGTGGCAGTCACTCCGCTGATTCTGATCGGGCTTGGGGCTCTCATCTAAAAGGTTCATCCTTTCTGAATCGTCCCGCTGCGCAGGGCGTTACGCGGGGCACATCTTTGCCATAGGCGCGCCGTTCACCGCAAATTTCCCGGGTATTTTTGGTACCGTCACCTTATGACAGATTCGACGTCGCGGTCTCACGACCCAGATTTTCAAGACATGCTGGCCCAGTCCGGCGTGCAGCACATGCCGGAGCAAGGTGATGAGCTCATGCAGCAGCTCGCTCCGTTGTTGTCCGCAGACGGCATTGATGTAGACAACCTCGGCGACGTCGATCCGAGCCAGCTCGAGACCGCCATGGCTCGTGCTATTGAACGCCACAACTTGGAGCTGATGACCCCCGTGAGTGATGAACGAGCACGCACTATTAATACGTTGCGAGATATTTCGCAGGCACTAGATGCCCAACAACATGACAGGGCCGTGGAAATCCTCGGAAGTATTGGTCCGGAGGCGGCCGAAGGCATCCCTAGTGCTGGGCATGTGACCGGTGTTGCCATGGAATCCCTCGATGCCTGGTACGCCAACGGTGCCTTGCAGACCGGCTCGGCCCGGGTATCCCAGCGCGAGGCGCCACGTTCAGTTCGGAACATTACACCGGACGTGGAAGCACTAGCGCGCAAAGGCCGCGCGTACCGTTCCATCGGAAGCTTACTGCGCCGTAACCCAGAATCTGCGGTGGTCGGCGCAAGCGCCTACATGGTGGCCGCAGCCGTCGCTGCAATGGCCGAGCATCGCCAAGCCTCCTTCGATGATGTTTTGAACGAGCTGTTACCCGCACAGAAAGTCGCTGACGCACCTGCGGCTAAACCAGCGGCTGAGCCTGCTGAGGAACCAGCGGCCAAGAACGCACCGGCCAAGGAAGCCCCAGCAGAGCAGCCGAAAGCTGCAGCAAAAGCCGAGGACAAGGGCGTCAACACTGCTGCCGCATCAGGCGATCAGAACGATCCAAAGTCCCGGTACACTGCGATTGTCGAAACCCGCTTCATGGCAGGAGTCAAAGAGTTCCAGCAGTGGATGGGCGACTCGCATCCCGTCACCGGCACCGGACTACCCAAGCGCGCTGATATCCAAGACGTTGCTGCCACCATCGGCATCGAGGCGGAAGGCGTTGCGAAAAAACAGGACCCAGCAGAAGCGTCTGCATCGGATTCTGATCTCAGCGTCCCGGCCGGTACCCAGCCGACCCGATATGTGCAATCCGCCCAGGCCATCCCGGAACTCATGGCCTTCCTTGAAGCCCTGCAGGCATCCGAACTCATCGCAGTACTCTCAACCAAAGTGCAACCCGGCGCTCGTGCGCAAACCTTCGGGTTCGAAGACTTCGATCAGGTCGCTGCTGCTGAAGAACTGGTAGCTGACTACGTCCGTGAAACCCTGACCTACGCGACCGAAGGCGATGCGGCGGCACGCACCGCGCAGTTCGCACTGGGTAACGGCACTGACGTTGACGAGACGCTCATTCCACGGCTGCGTCAGCTGGAATCCATGGACCTGATTGAGATCCAGAACGGCAGCGTCGTTATTCCGGCACCACTCAGTGCCGCCGTAGGCAATGGCCTGGAGCAAGCCGCACAACATACTGCCTAGCCTGTCGTACCTTCCAACAAACCGGGTCCCCGCATTCGTAATGAATACGGGGACCCGGTGTTCTGTGTTGTTCTTAGTTTTTTAGAAGGTTCGCATTAGTGGTCGGTCGCTTCCTCTGCGCCAACACCGGTGAGTGAACGAACTTCCATTTCGGCCTGTTTGCTGACGTCTTCGGCAACTTTCGACGTCTTCGAACCGATCCAGCCCAGCAGGAAGGACAGCGGAATCGAAACGATACCGGGGTTCGTCAGCGGGTAGAGCGCCAGATCCGCGTCCGGGAAGAACGAGGACTCGGCGCCCCACAGGACCGGCGAGACCAAGATCAGGCCGATAGAGGATCCTAAACCGCCATACATAGACCACAGGGCACCGCGCGTGGTGAACCCTTTCCAGAACAGCGAGTAGATGATGGTCGGCAGGTTCGCTGAAGCGGCAACAGCGAAGGCCAGCGCAACTAGGAACGCAACGTTTTGGCCCTGAGCGCCGATACCGCCAAGGATTGCCAGCAAACCAACGACGACGACGGTCGCACGTCCGGCTCGCATCTCTCCCTTGGTATCGAGCTTGCCTTTCTTGATGACCTGACCGTAGATATCGTGTGCAAACGATGCCGATGCGGTAATGGTCAGACCAGCAACGACCGCTAGAATGGTTGCGAAGGCGACCGCTGCAATCACTGCGAGCAACAGGGAACCGCCGAGTTCATAAGCCAACAGCGGTGCCGCAGAATTCTCCCCGCCCGGAGCGTTCTTGATCGCCTCGGGCCCGACAATGGCTGCCGCGCCGAAGCCAAGCACCAGGGTGCACAGGTAGAAGCCGCCGATGAGCCAGATGGCCCAGACCACAGATTTCCGGGCCTCTTTCGCGGTTGGGACGGTGTAGAACCGCATCAACACGTGTGGCAGACCGGCGGTACCAAGCACCAGTGCAAGACCAAGCGAGATGAAGTCCATCTTGGTCAGTGTCGATTCGCCGTACTGCTGGCCTGGATCCAGGATGTCAGTGGTACCGGCAACCGAAGCTGCCTCGCCCATGATTGCCGAGAAGTTGAATCCGAACAGTGCCAGCAGCCAGACGCTCATAATGCCCACACCAATGAGCAGCAGGGTGGCTTTGATGATCTGCACCCAGGTGGTGCCTTTCATACCGCCGATGAAAACGTAGAAGATCATCAAGATACCGACGACGGCGATGACCAGAGACTGGCCGATACCGGAATCGATACCCAATAGCAGTGAGACCAGCGCGCCGGCGCCGGCCATCTGGGCCAACAGGTAGAAGACCGAGATGGCCAGTGTTGAGGTGGCTGCGGCAATGCGGACTGGGCGTTGCCGTAGGCGGAAGCTGAGCACATCGGCCATCGTAAATTTACCCGTGTTGCGCAGCATCTCGGCTACTAGCAGCAGTGCGACCAGCCAGGCGACGAGGAAGCCGATCGAGTACAGGAATCCGTCATAACCATAGATTGCGATGGCGCCAACAATGCCCAAAAACGAAGCCGCTGAGAGGTAATCTCCGGCAATCGCCGTACCGTTCTGGGTGCCGGTAAATGAGCGCCCGCCGGCGTAGAAGTCTGTTGCTGTCTTCGTCTTTTTTGAGGCGCGCAAGACAGCAAAGAGTGTGATGGCCACAAAGATGAGGAAGATGGCGATATTTACCCAGGGGTTACCCACCTCGGTGGAGAGGCCCTCTTCGGCCTGAGCGTTGAGTGTAGCTAGAAGTGTCATGACTGTTCTCCTGACCCCTGATCCGAAGTTGCGTAACCGGCGTTGTCAGTTAGCTCTTCTTCGATCCCGGCACCTGCGGAGTCCATGGATTTGCGAAGATCGGTGGCAAGGGGGTCGATCTTGCGGTTCGCGTAGGACACGTATGCGCCGGTGATGATGAATGTGGTGACGAACTGGGCGAGTCCCAGGATGATGCCTAGGTTGATATTGCCAAAGACCTGGATCGCCATGAACTCTGGGGCAAATGCCGCCACGATGACGAATGCCAGGTACCAGATCAAGAAAACGACGGTCAGGGGGAATACGAAGCTGCGTTGTGTGCGCCGCAGAGTCTGGAATTGGTCGGAACGTTGGACTGCTTGGAAGTCCGAATAGTCGGTGGTACTCATGTTGATCCTCCAGGGTGGAGCTTGGATAGCGATCTCATGAAGCACACGGTAGTGGTGTGACGGGGGTCACGAAATGCCGCTGCTGGGAAACTGCGCTAAGCGGCACTGTCTGTGAGTTGAGCGGTTTTGCGGATCGATAAAGTGGTGGCAATCACCTAGCATGGTGATATGTTCAGGTTGTTTTTGTGTTCTCGTGCGCTGGCCGCCCCGGCGCCATCTGACGTTTTCAGGTGGCATGTCACGTGATGCTGCGAAGAAAATCTCGCCGTCGGACGCCAAACCCCGAACCGGACTATCAGCAACTGGTGCAGCTGACCCGCGAACAGCTCATCGAAGCTCAGTTGCGAAGCCTGCGCTCCCAGATATCACCACACTTCATTTACAACTCGCTCAACGCCATCGCAGGGTTGATCCCCACCGATCCGTCACGTGCGCGCGAATTGCTCGTCGATTTTGCTGACTTCACCCGGTACTCACTGGGCACTGAGGGCGACTTCACCACACTCGAAGATGAACTGACCGCGGTTGAACGCTATGTGGTATTAGAGAAGGCTCGCTTCGGATCGCGATTGCAAGTCAGCCTCGATATTGCACCGGAAGTGCTCGGGGTGGAAATTCCGTTTCTCAGTGTTCAGCCGCTCGTTGAAAATGCGGTTCGGCACGGCATGTATAACTCAGATCGTGACGGCCATGTATTCGTTCGGGCTAAAGACGTTGATACATTTTCCCAGATCAGTATTGAAGATGGCGGCGTTGGGGCGGATCCGGAGTACATGGCCAAAGTGATGAGTGGCCAAGCTGAAAGCACCCACGTGGGACTGCGCAATGTGGATCTGCGTCTACGCCAAGCGTACGGGGCCGACCACGGGCTGCAAATTGAGACACAGCTCGATGCAGGCATGAAAGTCTCTATGCGCATTCCTAAATTCAAGGCACCCTCGCACTTCATGCCACCAATGACCGCGGGGCCCGCATGAGCGCACATGTGCCGGGACTGCAGGTGTTGGCGGTCGATGACGAAATGCCAGCGGTGGAACAAATGCGGTGGTTGCTCGAGGTCGACCCGCTGGTCTCCGCGGTGCAAACCGCCACCAACGTCGCTGAAGCACGGCATATCCTGGCCGAGGGGAATATCGACGTCGTGCTGCTAGATATCCACATGCCCGGCCCCACCGGGATGGATTTAGCTCACGAGCTACGTCGCGCAAACAGCGGGGATACCCCACATGTAATCTTCGTGACCGCCGACGCCCGCCCCGCCGTCCACGCATTTGAATTGGACGCGCTCGATTATCTATTGAAGCCCGTCCGCCCCGCTCGACTACACGAGGCGTTGCGAAAAACCCTGACTCGAGTCGATACCGGGCCCATTGAGCAGGTGCCCGAGCAGGGCAGGGTTGCGGTGCAGCAAGGATCGCAACAGGTGTTCATCCCCATCCGCTCCATTCGATGGGCGCAAGCCCAAGGAGATTATGCTCGGATCCATACCGCTGACGAGTCCTATCTGCTGCGTATCTCGCTCGCCGGAATCGAAGAGGACTGGGCGACGTATGACTTTGTACGCATTCACCGGTCACACATCGTGAACCTCAACTTCGCCACCAAAATCGTCCAGCAAGACGGTCGCATGTGTATTCACATTGACGCTCACGAACTGCCGGTCAGCCGCCGATTGATGCCACAGGTTCGCCAGCGCCTCAAGCAGCTAAATTTCCGATCGGTTTCCCGGAGTGATGGATGACCCGTCGGCGCCAACCCGAAGACGACATTCCCGAAGACGACCTCCCCGCCGACGACGACTTCGTGCTTGACCTCATTCGCGAACCCGAAGCGCCACAGGAGGTCCCCGAGAGTATTCGCGCCATGCGTGCCCGACGCGTCGAAGTCCACATGCCAACGGGCGCGCCCAGCGTCAAAGAAGTACTGCTGAATCCGGCTGAACCCTCCGGCAGCGTCCAGTCCTCGCGAAGGATGCTCCGGCGGCTCATGCGTGCCCAACTGCGCCTCGGTGTCACCCTGATCTCGTGGTTTTTCGGTTTGGTCGTCGTCGTGAACATCGCCTTCCACTTCAGCCCCGCCCTGGCATCGTTCACCATCGCCAGTGTCCCGTTGGAATGGCTGATTCCCGCCGGCGTCTTCATCCCGCTGCTCATTTTCCTGGGCTGGTTTTACGTTCGTCGAGCCACCGCCAACGAACAAGCTCTTGAGCCACAGCCCACACAGGAGGTGCACCAGTGATGCACGATCCCCTCCTGGTCCTCGGATCCATCGGCCTAGTCTGCGCGGTGACCATCACCATCAGCGTGCACGGGCTACGTCGCAGCCGTACCACCCGCGACTTCTATGTGGCATCACGCCGGGTGCCGCCTTGGATGAACGCATCCGCCGTCGCCGGAGAATATCTTTCGGCCGCAAGCTTCCTCGGCGTTGCCGGGCTCATCATGGCCTACGGTACCCACGGACTATGGTTTCCGGTGGGCTACACCGCCGGCTTCCTATCACTACTCGTCTTCGTGGCAGCGCCGCTACGGCGTTCGGGTGCGTACACCATCCCCGACCTCATGTCGTTACGTTTTCCATCAAAGATTTTGCGGCGGCTGACCGCCATAATCGTCGTGTTTACCGGCTGGCTCTACATCGTCCCGCAACTCCACGGGGCGGCCATCGCGCTGTCGGCGACGACGGACCTGCCCGCCTGGCTCGGGCCCGCGATCGTCATCCTTGTCGTCCTGCCCACCGTGGTCTCCGGCGGGATGCGTTCCGTCACGCTGGCTCAGGCTGTGCAATACTGGTTCAAACTTTCCGCGCTCTTCATCCCAACCGTATTCATCGTGCTGCGCTTGGGGGTGGGAGACGCCAGCTTCATTCCCGATCTCGCCAACGCCTTCGAAGTCCAGCTCGTCAACGACACTCAGTCCAGCACCTACCGCACCATTTCGTTAGTCGCGGCACTGATGCTCGGCACGCTCGGGCTGTCACATGTGTTGGTGCGTTTCTATACCAATCCCGACGGCGGCACCGCTCGGCGAACCACTGTCTTGCTCTTGGGCCTCCTGGCAGGTTTTTACGCGCTGCCGATCATCCTTGGCATCGTCGCACGCGCGGTGCTGCCTGAACTTGGGCAGAGCGCTAGTACCGATACGGCCCTGCTTCAACTTCCCTCCGCCCTCTTTAGCGGCCTGACAGGCGACCTGCTCACCGCCCTGGTTGCCGGCGGTGCGTTTGCCGCTTTCCTGTCGACTGCCTCCGGGCTAGTTGTGTCCATTTCCGGCGTCGTCTCCCAGGAATTCTTCGGCGGCACCGTGCGCGGCTTCCGCGTTGGAGCGATCCTGGCGATGGTGCTGCCCATCGTGGCCACTTTCGTCACCACAGGCCTCGCGCTGGCAGGCGCTGTTGCCATGGTATTCACCTTCACGGCGTCATCATTAGCGCCCGTTGTACTGCTTGCCATTTGGTGGCGCGGGCTCACAGTAACCGGTGCTGTCTCCGGCATGGTCACAGGCGGAGCCATGTCACTCGCCGCGCTGCTCGCAGGACATCTGCTCGATGACGCGGGCCTGACGATGGCTGTGCTGCAGTATCCGGCGCTGTGGGTCGTTCCGTTGGTTCTTGTGGTCACCATGTTGGTATCAGCCCTGGGGTCGCAGCGCCCACCCGAGAATACTGACGAGGTCCTCGCACGCCTGCATCTACCTGAATCGCTGAAGCAGGGCACAACGCAATCCTCCTAGCGGTGGCGTTAAATAGCGCAGACTTTTCTCCTTTTGCGTCCGCGTTGTTCTGCGGTGCCACGAAGTGGTGGCAGAGTCCTGAGAGTCCTGAGAGTCCTGCTAGCCCCGTGGGGCGCCATGAAGTGCGTCGCGACGAGTTATCCACAAAACTCGCGACACGGGCCCGCTAATTATCCTCGTATGATAAACGACAATAAAATACATGTAAGAGCACAAAAAGTACAATTAAGATTACTGAAAGTATTGAATTGAAGGCTCAGCTGCGGTAGAATAGTGGTAATACCCGATCAATACTTCCAACGTTTATTTTCCTGCCATTCGAGGTCGTTCACTACTGTTTAGCTAGCACGTCTATTGCGTCGAGAGGGGCCCGCCTTGGATCAAACGCCGATCTTCACCAATCGCGGCGCTCCGGTGTCCGTGGACGCGATCAATGAGGACCTGATTGACGACATGAGCCTGGGCGAGCTGGCCTACGCGCGTGCGCTCTTCAGCCAAAAATTCTCTGAGCGACTCTCGCAGCCAGACGCCGAGAACGAAGTAGCACTCTATCGAAAAACGTCAGGCGCTGACTGGTCTGGTTTTGCATCGCAAAACAAGTCTCAGAACGACGAGGAGACATCTGCGGAGGAGCCAATAGCTCCTGATAATTATGTCGACACCCTGCCGGCCATCACCTCGTTGATGGCACAACATGATCGAGCAAACGATGCGGCGATGACCAACCTAACGCGACTACTGCAGATCGCTCAGAAGGATCAAACCGCCTATATGGGAGTTCCTGAAGGAGTCAGAGGATTCCGCGATGTCAGCGAAATCATGCGCACGCAACTGCGGATGTCGGGGCACAGGGCTAAACGATTACAGATGCGAGCGAAATATGTTTCCCACGCCGTCGATGCAGATCGAACTGCAGCCGGAGCAGGGCCCACGCTACCTAACATCGCGGCGTCGTATGCTTCCGGAAACATCCCGGGGGAGAGCTTGGATCGAATTGCTGCCTTCGATGAGGACCTGACCAAGTATTCTGCTGCGGTCGGAAGACCGCTTGATTACAAAGACCAGGTTATTCAAGCATTTGAGCCCACCCTACTGGAGGCTGCTGAGTCTGCATCGCCGGAAGAGCTATCACAGGCTCGCCAGAGGTGGACGGAGCAAGTCGTGCACCATATAGATGCAGATGGTCCGCCGCCAACAGAAGCGTTTAAGAAGAAACCAGATAATGCACTGCACTTACGGTCTCATGACGATGGCTCAGCTACAGCGTCGATGCACATGGACCCGGCCTGGGCGGCAGTCCTTAAAGAATTTTTGAATACGAACCTGAATTATAAAGGCAACAAGCCTTTATTGCCGGAGAACATCGAAAATCTCTACGAAGCAATGGCGGATGCCAAAACCTCGCAAGACACTCCAAGTACAAAGAGTCGACAGCATGCCGAGGAATCGAAAACAGAAGGTTCACAACCGCAACAGGGACCGTCGACGCGAGAAGAAAAGTTAGCAGCATTCCACGAGATGCTGGGGTCACAGCCCGACATCGACGACCGTGTTCCAAGCCAGATTGAAGCCAGCCTTCCGCAACCATTCGCAGCCGACACGGTTATTGCCGAAGATGAGCGCGGGAATGAATACACGCGGCAACAAGTCGATTGGATCGACAAACTCACTCGACCTCAACGCGCCGGAGCAATACTCCTGGGCGCAGTATATTCAGTGATGAGTATGCATCCAGACGAAGCGGCAGCCAAGCGGGCACATGGGGCGCCAGCAAAACTCGTAATTGTTCAAGACATCCAGACAGCACATGTGACCTTAGGCCTGCCGGCACTACCTCAGGCAGTGCGGAGACCACCTGGGCCGACTGGTATTTTGCCTCCTATAATCAGTCGACCAAATCCAAATGATTATAACCATCCAGGGCCTGCACCAGGTGCTGAAAATGAATTCACTGGGTACGCCAACCCAGTGCCTTGGACAGCGTATCAATCAGAAGCCGTCAACATTGGCCCGATACACCCGGGGCATCTTGGGCCGACGCTGTGTGACGCGGAGCTGGTCGGACAAATATGGAACGGACGGGACATCGTCCTGAACGAATATCGTAGCAAGAGACTGTTCACCACAGCTCAACGCAAAGCGATCTTGGCGCGCGACAAGGGCTGCCAAGCGCCCGGTTGTATTGTGCAAGCAACATACTGCCAATGCCATCACATCGAAGAATGGTCCGAGAACGGGGAAACCAACGAAAATAACTCCATCACCTTGTGTCCGGCACATCATCCCGACGTGCACGATGGTAAATGGACTATACGAAAGATTAATGGTGTGACGTATTTTCAACCGGCCAAATGGCTTGACCCCGACCAGCCATTACTCAGAAACCTGTATTGGAACGCATAGCCATAACTCGCGTCGATCCATTTTAAGTCTGATTTCGTCCTACGAGGCTGGTACTGTCAGCATATGAATAATGCGAAGCCCCCTTTTGATGAAGCGGATGACGCTGATCTGCTTGCACGGATGCAACGTGACCCTGAGATAATCGACGAGGTCTTGGAACAATTAAAGCCCCTACTTGCAGCCGATGGCATCGACACACAAAATCTCCCCAACGTTGATCCCAATGAACTGCATGCTGCCATGACTCGGGCAATCGAACGTCATCAAATGGAAGCACATACTCCTGTCGGGGATGCACGTGCATTGACGGTAGCCACTGTGCGAGACCTGTCCGAGGCGCTTCATTATCACAAACCAGCGCAGGCGGAACAGCTCTGGCAATCCCTGAAACTGGAGCCAACACCAAATCTCCCGAGCAGTAGCCACGTCATGGGCCTGACGCTGGAAACGCTCGACTCGATATACACCGATACGAAGTTGCGGACAGCACTCGGAATCGTGCGCCTGCCAGAACTCTCAGATGCCACACGAGCGGCAGCCCAGGATATTCAGAGGTCCGCGATGCAGGGGCGTGCATTCAACTCGCGGGACGTTATGGTATCTACGCACACCACACGCAAAGTAGGGCGAGCTGCGATATGCCTGTTTGCGTCAACGGCGACAGCCATATCTGAACACAGCAAGCTGCAATACAGCACAGTCGTTGAGCAACTACTGGAGCCCGCGTGAGCTTTGCGAGGCTCTGAGTCGTGCAGCGATAAAATTATCTAGCAGGCAGTTGCCGGCGTCGCAAGAAAAAGGTGGGGACCCAGACCCCAACTGCAGCTAAGGCGAGCGCAGTTCCCGCTAGCGCAGGGGCCGAATAGCCGAATCCTGCTGAGATGACCATCCCACCGATTGCAGCACCGGCGGCATTGGCAAGGTTCAACGCGGAATGATTCAGAGCAGCCGCAAGGGTTTGGGCATCGCCGGCGACGTCCATCAACCGGATCTGTAAGCTCGGGACCAGACTAGTGCCAAAGAAGCCGACCACACCAAAGTTAATCACTCCCAGCACCGGGTGTGTGGACGTGAAATAGAACGCCGTGAGAGTGGCTGCGATCATAATCAAGGCGAACAGTATGCCAAACTCCAAGTTACGGTCGGCCAGACGGCCACCGAACCAGTTGCCCGCGACTGAACCGATGCCATAAACCATCAACACCAACCAAATTAAAGACGGATTTAGTCCCGCACGTTCGGTCATGGTCCACGAAATGTACGTGTAGACGGCGAACATACCACCGAAGCCGACCGTTCCCATCGCCAAGGTGAGCCATACCTGACTGCGTTTCAAGGCACCGAGCTCGGTAGCAGGGTTCGTGGGGCGCATCTTCGTCATATGCGGCATCAAAAACCACAGGGCGCCGATCGTCGTCAGGCCGATTAATGCGACTAAGGCATAAGCGGCAGGCCAACCGAGTGCTGCGCCTAATGCTTGAGCGGCGGGTACCCCAACAACGGTGGCAACGGATAAGCCCATACTGATAAATGCCACGGCTCGACCACGCTGGGCGATGGGTGCCATCGATGCCGCAGAGAGGCCGGCGACTGAGAAATACGCGCCGTGGGGGAGACCTGCAATAAACCGGGCAATGAGGAGTACTTCGTAATCGCTTGCGAAAACAGAGAGTCCGTTTCCGATCGTAAACGCAGCCATCAGAATCAGCAGGAGTCGCCGTCGTGGGATCCTACCGGTCAGTGCAGTAATGAGTGGCGCACCAACGACCACACCGAGGGCATAGGAGGTGATGATCACGCCGGCGGTGTCCTCGGTGATTTGGAAGTCCTCGGCGATCATGCTGAGCAGCCCCATTGAGACGAATTCAGTGGTGCCGATGCCAAAGGCTCCCAGGGACATCGCCAACATGACGATCAGGCGACGTTTTTCGCTGATTTCAGTCTGGCGGGGACGCGGACGTCGTTGGAGAAATTTGGGCTTTGAGGAGTGCACAACGAGTCAGTGTAACAGTGACTGGTGAAAAACATTTCTTTTAGGGTAGGCTAACCTCATTACAAGTCGCATAGCTGCCTTATAGGCATGCTGTGGCTGATCGCAGCCATTACATCCCCACTGCAAGGAGCTGCCATGATGCGTGGTGCCCACGGCCCGGTTCGCGGAATCGTTGAATCCGTTGAAGACCTTTCCCCAACGTTCCGCAGGATCACGTTTTCAGGTCCCGAATTGCATGCGCTGGCCACCGAGGGTCCGTTTTATGATCAACGAATCAAGCTCATCTTGCCCAACGCAGCCGGTGCACTGCCGCGCATCCCCGAGTCAGAAGACTGGTATCAACAGTGGTTGGCCCTACCGGATGATGAGCGCGGAATCATGCGCACCTATTCGATCCGGGACTTGACCCGGCAGGACAACGTCACCCGTCTCACCGTGGATTTTGTGCTCCACTTCGCCGATGACGGTTCGACCGGTCCGGCTGCAGCTTGGGCTGCAGGAGCCGAAGTGGGATCTGAACTGTTGTTGGTTGCGCCGCGGCACGGAGAACCACAATCCGGCATTGAATTTTCACCCGGTCACGCCGATGCAGTGGTGCTGCTTGGGGATGAATCTGCGGCACCTGCTATTGCTCGGATCGTTGAAGACCTTAAAGCATCTACGGCTGCACCCCGGGTGTGCGCCTACATCGAAGTTCCCGAAAACGTCGATCAACTGACCATCGATGCTCCCGGAAACGCCGAGGTCACCTGGTTGCCCCGCGGTGAAGCACAGCCGGGAGAATCACTGGCCGATGCCCTGGGCTGGCACGTCCATGACGAACCTGAAGCGTCAGGCGAGGACGCGGATGATCTGCTGTGGGAGACCCCAGTTTTTTCGGCATCTGGTGAAGACCTCGCTGAGGTTGCCGCACCACGGTCTGGCACGTACTACTGGATTGCCGGTGAGAGCGGCGTCATCAAAGGTTTGCGCAGGTTTTTGGTGCGTGAGGTTGGCGTTGACCGCGCTCAGGTGGCCTTCATGGGGTACTGGCGGCACGGCGTTGCCATGCGCGGCTAGGAAACGGCCGCCTCGTATTGTTATTGCACATCTCAAGGAGAACCATGAAAACTTCCACGGCAACCAGCCTGCATCGACGTTGGCGCAGCGCATTGGCCATCGCGTTTACCGCGAGCATGGCCCTGAGCGCGTGCTCGGGTGGCGACGACGCCGGTGACGCCGCGTCGGGCAACGGCGATTGGGAACCGGTGACGATCGACAGCGCGCTGGGCACGGCCACGATTGAAGAAGAACCGGAACGCATCGTGACACTCGGACAGGGCTCGACAGAAACCGCCATCGCACTGGGCACCACGCCGGTGGGCATGGAAGAGTACACGTGGGGCGCCGATGACTCGGGGTATTTGCCGTGGATCCAGGAAGAAGTCACCGAACGCGGTGATGAGTTGCCAGAACTGTTTACCGGGGCGACCGAGCTCGATGTGGAAGCCATTTTGGAGCTGGAACCGGACCTGATTTTGGCGCCGTGGTCGGGTGTGACTCAGGAACAGTATGACTTGCTTTCCGATATTGCTCCGACCGTGGCATACCCGGAGCAACCCTGGACGATTGAATGGGAACAGCAAATCGAGATTATCGGTGAAGCAATGGGCCAGGAAGAAGAAGCCCAGGGCCTGATCGATGACATTGACGCCCAATTCGAAGAGGCCCGAAACGAGGATTACGAGGACGTCACGTTCTCCTATATTTACAACTCTGGGCCGGGCACACTGGGCGTGTTCTACCCTGATGAGCAGCGTGTTGCCATGGTCTCGGCACTCGGGCTGACGCCGGATCCGGTGGTCGAAGAGTTGCGCGCCGACTACGATGCTCCGGGCACTCAGTCGGCACTGATCGGTTTGGAAAATGCCGATAAACTCTCGGACTCGGATCTGATTTTCACGTTCTATATGGACGAAGCCAATCGTGAAGAAACTGAAGCCCAAGACCTCTACGCCGGCATCCCGGCGGTAGAAAATGACGCGATAGTGGCCTCCGACGATCAAGCGTTCGTCACGGCGTCGTCGATGATCAACCCGCTGACCGTCCCGTGGACATTGGAACGGTACGAGCCGATGATTGACGAAGCGATCGAAAACGCAGAACAAAACTAACGCCACCATGCGCCGAGCCATCATCCTCGCCGCCCTGGTTATCGCTCTGGGGGCAACCTGTCTGATCAGCCTGTTCCTCGGCAGTCGGCCCAACGGTGTTTCTGACGTCGTGGCCGCGCTGTCGTCTACCGGCGATGCCTACCTCACCAGTGTGGTGGATTCACGTATCCCACGCACCGTGATGGGGGCAATCGTCGGAGCAGGGCTTGCAGTCTCAGGCACCCTGATCCAGGGCATTACCCGCAACCCGCTGGGAGAGCCGGGCATCCTGGGTATCGGGGTCGGTGCTTCGGCGGCGGTAGTCACCGGGACCGCCCTATTGGGTGCGCTGGGTGCCACTTCAACGATGTTCTTTGCCCTCATCGGCGCGATTCTTGCGGTGGTCATTGTGTTGGCACTTGGCGGTCGGTCCTCGGCGCGAGGTATTGTGCCGCTGATTCTGGCGGGTGCTGTTATTTCGGCGGTCCTGTACGCCTATATTAACGCCATGGTGCTGCTGAACCCCACGGTGTTTGATTCCTACCGGTTCTGGATGGTCGGTTCACTGGCCGGCGTCGAATTGGCACAACTTGGCCAAGTCGCCGTGCCACTCCTGGCGGGACTCGTGCTGGCCTTGGTCATTGGCCAGGGCTTGAACGCACTGGCGCTCGGCGATGAAACCGCGATCTCACTGGGCTTTCGGGTCGGACAAACCCGGCTGATCGGCATTATCGCGGCCGCCCTGTTAGCAGCGGCGGCCACCGCGATCGCCGGACCCATCAGCTTTATCGGGCTGGCCGTGCCACACATTGTGCGGGCTATGTTTGGCGATGACTTCCGCTGGCGCATCCCGGCCGCCGTCGTCGGTGGTGCACTGGCGCTAGTCGCCGCTGACATACTGGCGCGCGTCATTATTCGGCCACAGGAACTTATGGTCGGGATCGTCACCGCTTTTATTGGTGCACCATTCCTCCTGGCTGCTGTGCGCCGCGGAGCGGTGATGAAATGACCGTTCAGATGTTCCACGTGGGCGAACACATCGCTCTGAGTTACCGACGTCGCAGCGTGCTCATTTGGACGGCGATGACGGCGTTGATCCTGTCGCTGGCTGCCGCAACGTTGATGCTTGGCAAACTCGGGCTCAGCCCTGCCGACTTCGTTGACATTCTGAGCGGCGAAGCCAGTACCGCGACCGAATTCGTGTTGCAGCGTGTGCGCGGGCCCAGGGTGCTGATCGCCATTATGGCCGGTGCTGCGTTCGGGCTCTCCGGTGCGCTGTTCCAGAACGTTACCCGCAATCCGCTGGGCAGCCCGGATGTGCTCGGCCTGGCCGCGGGCGCTGGGGCCGGGGTTGCCGTGGCGTCCCTGGTGCCGTGGGCGATTCCGGCACCGATCGGCGCCCTGGCCGGTGCGGGCAGCGCGATCGGTCTGGTCATCCTGTCCACCGGCAGCGGTCTGTCGTCGACGTCGAAAGTGATTATCTCGGGCATTGCGGTCGCTGCCATTGCCACCGCCGTCACCCAATTCGTGGTCACGGCAACCCTGCGTGATGAAGCCAGCCGACTGGCCGCCTACCTCGTGGGCAGCCTGAACTCGCGAGATATGGGTCAGGCGGGCCTCATCGCTGTCACCCTGGTGCTAGCCTTCCCCGTCATCCTCTGGCTCGCGCCGCGTTTGCAGCTGATGGAACTGGGAGACGAACTGACCACCTCGTTGGGCGGCAAGGCAACCACAACGCGCACCCAGGCGATCCTGGTCGCCGTCGTACTGGCCGCCATGGCTGTTGCGGTAGCCGGCCCCATCGCCTTCGTGGCACTGATGAGCCCGCACGCAGCCCGCATGCTCACACGAACATCAGGCCCCAACCTCGTGGGCAGCGCCTTGACGGGAGCAATGCTCATGGTGTTGGCGGATCTGGCGGTCCAACAGATCCCGCTCGTAGAGGACCTGCCGGTAGGCATTATCACCGCCGGCTTTGGCGGGCTGTTTTTGGGGTACTTGCTGCTGACTGAATTTAGGAAAGGACAATCGTGACCGGACTGACCGCAACACGTCTGAGCGTTGGCTACGGAGCCGATCCGGTGTTATCCGATTTGGACTTCACCGTGCCAGAAGGTCGATTCACCGCCGTCATTGGTCCCAATGGCTGCGGCAAATCGACGCTGGTGAAATCTCTGTCGCGTGTGCTCACCGCCGAGCCAAGCATGGTGCAGCTTGAAGGTAAGCCGTTGCAGAAACTCAAACCGAAACTGCTTGCCCAACGCATCGCGCTATTGCCGCAACATCCCGTGGTGCCCGACGGCGTGACCGTCGCCGGGCTCGTGGCACGGGGACGCTACCCGTATCATCGACCACTAAAACAATGGTCCGCCGATGATCCCCAGGCCATCGCGCAGGCTCTGGAAGACACCGGTATGACGGCTTTCGCCGATTTCCCGATCGATGAGCTCTCGGGTGGGCAACGCCAACGTGCCTGGTTGGCCATGGTCTTAGCGCAACAAACCCAGTACGTTTTGTTGGATGAGCCGACGTCGTTTCTGGATATCTCGCACCAGATCGAAGTCCTGCGCCTGTGCCGCCAGATCACCGCGAATGGACGCACGGTGCTGGCGGTACTCCACGACCTGAATCAGGCCGCCCGCTACGCCGATCAGCTGGTGGTCATGCACCGTGGGAGCATTGTGGCTCAAGGCGCACCCCACGATATTCTGACCACCGAGCTGATCACCGACGTCTTCGGGATGGAATCCATGATCGGATCCGATCCTTGGAGCGGGACACCGATGGTCGTGCCCGTCACGGATTAGTCGGGGATCCGCGACGTCAGCTCTCGTCCGCTACGGAACGAATGCTTTCCAGCGTCTCGAGTTCGCCGTCACTGAGGTTGTTTTCTAAGTACTCGAGTGTTTGCTCACGGAATGCTTCTCGATCTACGTCGTCAACAACGACCGGGGAGCCCTGTTCAGCCCAGCGGGTGAGCACTTCCTCTTCCTCAGCTTCGGCGCACGTACGGTTTTCACTGCGCGTTTGCGTCACTGAGATGTGGAGCTGTTCCTGCTGCTCGGCTGAGAGCCGCTCCCAGGTTTCATCGGCGACAACCACCAGCTGGCTGCCGACGGCGTGCCGCGAGAGGCTCACGTAGTCGACCACTTCGTCGAGACTGTTCTGGGCGGTAAATGCGATCGGGTTTTCTTGACCATCGGCGATGCCCTGCTGCAACGCCATGTACACTTCCTCGACCGCAACGGCAACGGGTTCCACACCCATGGCGTCAGCAGACATCAAGTGGGCCGGCGAGCCTGGATACCGGATCCGGAGCCCATCGAGATCAGCCGGTTCGCGAATGGGCTGATTCGCTGAGAAGGTTCGGTCGCCCTGGTACCAAATATCCAGTACCTTGACCCCGGTTTCCTCCTCGAATTCGCCGATGACCTCATCGGACTCATCGCTATCAAACCAACGGAACAGGTGGTCTGGCCCGTCAAAAACATAGGCCATGTCGAGCACACCGATCGGTTCGTGGACTGAGGCCAGCGCTGAACTGCCCTGCAGGTCGATGTCGATATCGCCGTTCATCATCGACGTGAAACGATCAGCGTCACCACCCAGTTGCGATGACGGGTAGGTATCGATCTGGACGTCCACGTCGTTCATGTCCTGCTGCACAAGCGCAGTACCGCAGGCGTTATGCGGGTGATCCAGCGTATAGGAGTTCGCAAACGACAACTGTTCGGAACCTTGCGTTGCGAAATTATACAGCGACGGCATACCAACCAGTGTGGCACCAACGAGCACGGTCCCTGCCGCGAATGCGCCCCAACTTTTCTGATTTTTCATAATATTTTCCGCCTCTCAGAATCCCAGCAGATTCGGAACGAAGGTGACGATGGCAGGGACGAAGGTCAACAACAGCAGCACCAGAACCATTGGGATCAAAAATGGTGCGACTCCCTTGAACACGGTCTCCACCGGTGTGCGCAGCACCGAACTCATAACGAACAGCACGCTGCCGACCGGCGGCGTGAGCAGACCAATCATCAGGTTCAGAATCATGATGACGCCGAAGTGGACGGGGTCCACCCCGAATTCGACGGCAATAGGTAGCAGCACCGGAACCGTGATCAGAATGACCGCGGTCGCGTCGATGAACGCCCCCAAAATGATCAACAGTACATTGACCGCAAGCAAGAACAGGATTGGGCTGGAAATATTCGACGTCATGAAATCTGCCAGGTTTTGAGGAACTTGTTCGCGGGACAGCACCCAACCTAATAGGGAAGCGGCGGCGATGATGAGCATGATCGAGCCCGTCGTCACGGCTGTTTCACGCAGTGCATTGAGGACGCCCTTGAACGAGAGGGTGCGGTAAATAAAGCCCAAGGCCAGAATGTAGAGCACACCGATTGCGGCGGCTTCGGTAGGCGTGAAGAACCCGCCCAGGATGCCACCGAGGATGATGACGGGCGCCAAAATGGGGCCTATGACGCGAAGCGATGCGGCTTTAATCTCTTTGGCAGACCGCGGGGATTTCTTCAGTTCACTATGTTTGCGAACGTAGAGGTAGACCGTTACCAACAGGGCAGCCGCCAGCAGCAATGCCGGGAGGACGGATGCAGCAAAGAGCGCACCGGTTGAAACGGTTGCTACCGAGGCGAAGATCACCGCTGGGATCGAGGGTGGCATCGTCGGAGAGATGAGTGCTGCTGAAGCCGTCAGGCCGGTAGAGAACCCGCGATTGTATCCGGTCTTTTGCATGGCTGGAACCATAATTTTGCCCAGTGCCGCAGAGTCGGCCAGGGCGGAACCAGACATCCAGGCGAAACCGACGCTTGATGCCACATTGACATAGCCGAGGCTTCCGCGAACCCGACCCAGCAGCGCTAGCGCGAAGTCAAAGATCCGGTCAGCAATGCCTGCGTAGTTCGCAAGGGTACCCAAGAGGATAAACAGCGGAACGGCAAGCAGCGGGAAACTAGCGGTGCCTTCGGCGGCAATCCGCATGGCAAAGCCGGGGGAGTTGCCGGACATCAACATATACATCAGTGACGGGCCTAAGAAGGCCAGACCGACGGGAACTCGAATGATCAACAGTATCGCAATGGCGACTGCGAGGAGGAGTAGGCTCATAGCTGGTCCTCCAGTTCAACATCGGACGGTTCTTCGACCGGTACAAGATTCTCTTCGGGCGCGTAGACGATATTGAACAGCGCTTGAAGTGTTGCCGAAGAAAATGCCACCAGGGGAATGAGGTAGAGCACCCACAACGGGATCCCAGTAATTGCCAGGGTCTGTTCCGTATCAGCGGTGACGAGGGCAAAAGATTCCTGTGCGAAGGCCGCGCAGCACATTGCCACGATTACAGAAGAAATGATGACGACCAACCTGCGGGAGCTCTCCGACCCGACCTTGAGGATGACATCGATGCTAATGTGCCGTCCCTGACCAACCAGAGAGCCCACCATGAGAAAGGTCAGTGCCATCAGCGAATAGCGCGACAGCTCACCGATCCAGGGCGAGGTTGCCACCGGCAAATAGCGCTGGAGTACCTGGACGCTGATCAACACCAGGATGAAAAGTATGAGTCCAGCGCCAAGAAACTCTTCGAATTTCTGTAACGCCTTGAGTGCTCTGGGTCGCGGTCGCTTCCCCATGATGTCGAAAGGCTCGACTGCGTGCTCCATGGCACAGCCCCCTTGTGAATAGTTGTGAATTGTGAATAAGAATTGAGTTTTAGAAGAGTCGGTGTTGTTGCTCGTGGAGGTCCTGGGCAGCTAACCGCACGGCGGCGTTGCCGGGACCGTAGTCCTGATAGGCGCCCTTGCGCTGGACCAGTTCGATGAATAATTCACCGAACGTCCCGGTGTAGTGAATGTAACCCGTCAACAGCGGTGATGCTGGGGACAGTTTCGCGGAACACATCATTGAAGATTTCTAGTGACAGTGGCCCAGAGTAGCCGGCTGTCGTGAGGTGGGCCATGAACCCCACGGTGTCGAAACTGCCTTCTCCGGGGAACACGCGGTGGTGCGACCACGGCAGCAAATCCATGCCCAGATCTGGGGCATCGGCCTGCTGCACAAAAAAGATTTTGTCTCCGGCGATGTCGGTGATCCGCGACGGATCATCGCGCCGGGAGAGGAAATGAAATGAATCCAAGCAGATCCCCAGATTGGGGTGGTTCGCTTCGTGAACGAGTTGCCAGCTATGCCAATAGGTGTTGACAAACGTGCCCCAGGCCAGTGCTTCATAGGCAATCCACATGTTGTACCGCGAGGCTAATTTTGCAGCACGGCGCAGCTGATCCGCAACGACCTCGTCGTCGTCGTCGATGGTGGCTGTACCAGCGTTGGAGGGAACCAAGATCAAGTCCATATCGAGTTCTTGCATAAGCTGGAATTTTGCTTCCAACCGTGCCAGATTGTTGACGAAGAGGTCTTCGGTGACACCTTCGAGATCTCGGAATGGTTGGTGCAGGTCGAGGGTCAGTTCTATGGGACGGTTCACTAAGCGGAGGCTGAGGGCAGCACCTTTTTGTCCGTGCATAGGTGGCGTCAGTGAGTGCCGGACGCCGTCACCTATCAACCCCAAAAGGTAACTTTGCTGTCCCATAATCCGTTCACCTCGCCTGAGTTGCCATTATATGGCAACTGTTATTGAATGATGATAAGGTAACTATGGGGCACTTCACAGGAGTGTGTCAAGGGGCACTTGGGCATTGCGCGAGTGCCGCAAGTTGGAACTGCGATTCTGGGAGGCTTATGTGAGCGGTGGAAGTTCAACATTGATCAAGGGGTTGGGCCTTCTGAGACTGATGAGTCAGTATCCTCAAGGGGCTCCTGCCGCGGTTTTTGCAAAAGAATCTGGTATGCCGTTCTCAACCGCATACCGGTTGCTGAATACACTGACGGATGCCGGGTATGCCGAATTCGACGCAACAACCAAACAGTATCGGGTTGGCCTGACAGTATTTGAGCTGAGCCAAAGGGTCGCGTCGGCGCGTGGTTACAACGGTTCTGTCATCCCGGTGCTCAAAACACTTTCTGCGGCGACTAACGAGTCGTGTCTCTTTTCCGTGCGCGACGGCCATGAAACCGTCACCATCCACACGGTCGATGGCCCAGAATTCCGTCAGACCACTGACCCCGGTGATCGTCTGTCGCTCCACATGTCATCAATGGGGAAAGCCATCCTGGCGGCACTGCCAGAAACTGAAGTCCAGCAGCTTGTGTCAGGGATGCAATTTGAAGCTCGCACAGAGCACACTGCTGTTGAGCCAGGCCGTCTCCTTGAACAAATTGCTGCCGGTCGCAAAGATGGCTACGTGTACCAGCGAGAAGAAGTCGATTTGGGCATGAACGCTATCGCCAGAGCCGTTGTCGGGCCAACGGGTGCAGTCCTGGGGGCGGTAGCCATTGCAGCCCCGCTGTTCCGCGCTGATCGGGACCAGCTAATGACATACCGCGAGGCATTAGCTGAAGCCAGTCAGCGATTAGCCGCTACACTTCCGACTGTGTAGTTTTCACCGTGACTTGCTGACGTGACGAAATGAAGGAATGAGCATGACCAAGATATATGTGTTGAATGGACCAAACCTCAATCTGCTGGGTGTTCGTGATCCGGCGATATACGGCAGCGAGACCCTGTCAGACGTTGCGGATCGCTGTGCTGCAGTTGCCACCGAATGTGGGTTTGAACTTGATTTTCGGCAGTCGAATCACGAGGGCGAGCTTATCGATTGGGTCCACGAGGCCGGACGCGAGGTGGCGGATGGGAAAAGTGTCGGCGTCGTGCTGAATGCGGGCGCATACACGCACACTTCGGTGGCGCTGGCTGATGCCATTTCTGGACTCAGCGTGCCGACCATCGAGGTGCATATTTCTAACGTGCACGCTCGGGAAGCATTTCGGCACCAGTCGTACCTCTCGGCTGTAGCCTCCGGCGTCATTGTTGGACTTGGCACATATGGTTACGAAGCAGGGATCCACGCTCTAGCACATCGCGAAAAACGCTAAGCTCTCGATGCCACCGCCGGCGAGTGGCGATTAGCGCATTACCAACAGACTCTGGTCCCCGCAGGCAGCGAATTAGGCTAAC